>NZ_JAFMOS010000571.1 GCF_019049755.1 Rahnella perminowiae | reverse complement strand
TCCTCCTCCCCAACTCAAATATTTTTCTGAATGCAGGTTCGCCTTGCGTCATTCTGATATGCATCGCATCTACAAAAGGTTGAACGGATGGCTCAAATAAGAAGTAAAGGAGATCATAGTCTTTCGCACTCAATAAATTATATATTTCTGGGTTCTCAGCCTCCAACCGTTCAGAGGTTCGTATTGAGCGCTCAGTCATACCACCAATTAACAACACTCCAGTTAATACAGCTATGGGTTTCGATTTAAATATAGCTGAGATAAAAGAAACTCTTTCTAATACTGCAGCCGTTATCATAGCCATGATTGTATTAGTCCCCATCCTTCCCACAAATGATGTAATTACGCCTCTATATATATTGTCCTGCTCTGTCTCGGTAACGTAGAGGTTAAACTTAGTAAAAATTATCTTAATCACATCTATGATAGGGTCATAATTCAAGATATCGTTTCTTATAGCGCCAGCCATTCTAATTCTAGCTGTTTCACGCCGGAACCGTGAGCCTGTATCAAATACACCATATACCATATACCATATAGCCCATATCAAGCGGCACGGTGAACGCACCGTTTATGAGGCCATTTACTGACTCGGGGGATAGAATAATCCCAGCAATACGCGTGGCTATATCATCAATGTCAGCCATATTAGTCCCTTAGTTGTGATTCATTCCCATTTTAATGGTATTGCATTATACACGTACGCACTAGATTTTTTACTTACAATGGAGATCAGGCAAACTGACATTACTTGTTCTTGATTTTTGTTATTTGAAAGTTTACTTATTGTGTAAAATACACACTTATTAGAATTTCTTTAAACGAAACATATAAAATAAAGGCGGTGACTGCGTTAACCATCACCGCCTTTATGATTAACGCGAAACCCTTATTGCCAGCCGTAGCGGCGCACGAACCAGCCTTTCACGCACTGGGTCAGCACCATGTAGCCTGCCAAAATCGCGATCAGCCACGGGAAGTAGCTCAGCGGCAGCGCCTGCAGTTGCAGGAATCCGGCCACCGGCGAGTAGATCAGCGCGATACCGGTGATCACCACCATCAGCGTCATGATGCACAGCGGCCAGGAGGCGCGGCTCTGAATAAACGGCACTTTGCGGGTGCGGATCATGTGCACGATCAGCGTCTGCGACAGCAGCCCTTCAATGAACCAGCCGGACTGGAACAGGGTTTGCGCTTCAACGGTATTGGCTTTAAACACCCACCACATCAGACTAAACGTCAGGATATCGAACACGGAACTGATCGGCCCGAAGAACACCATAAAGCGACCGATATCTCCGGCGTTCCAGCGCTGCGGTTTCGCCAGTTGCTCCTCATCGACGTTATCAAACGGGATCGCCACCTGAGACACATCGTAAATCAGGTTCTGAATCAGCAGATGCAGCGGCAACATTGGCAGAAACGGCAGGAAGGCGCTGGCGACCAGCACGCTGAACACGTTACCGAAGTTGGAACTGGCGGTCATTTTGATGTATTTCAGCATGTTAGCGAAGGTTCTGCGCCCTTCTGTCACGCCCTGCTCCAGCACCATCAGGCTTTTTTCCAGCAGAATGATATCCGCCGCTTCTTTGGCGATATCCACCGCAGAATCCACCGAAATCCCGATGTCTGCCGCACGTAACGCAGGTGCATCGTTGATGCCGTCGCCCATAAACCCGACCACATGCCCTTCGCCACGCAATACGCGCACAATGCGTTCTTTGTGCATCGGCGTGAGTTTGGCGAACACCGTGGTATCACGGGAAACCCGCAGCAACTGATTGTCATCCATGGCATCAATATCGCTGCCGATCAGCACGTTATCGGCCTGTAATCCCACATCTTTGCAGACTTTACGTGCGACCAGCGGATTGTCACCGGTGAGGATTTTCACCGTCACGCCTTTGCGTTGCAGTGCGTCCAGCGCCGGTGCGGTGCTTTCTTTTGGCGGGTCGAGAAACGCGATGTAACCGGCAAGGATCAGGCTGGATTCATCGGTCACGCCATAACCCTGCGTGCGCGATGGCATCACTTTATGCGCCACCGCCACCACGCGCAGGCCCTGCTGATTGAGATCGTCGGTAATGCGGCGGATACGCGCCAGCAACACATCGGTCAGCGGCACAATCTCACCGTTGAGCTGCACCAGCGTACAAATCGACAGCATTTCTTCCAGCGCGCCTTTGCAGATCAGGCGGTGATTCTGGTCGTTTTCGGCGACCACCACAGACATGCGACGGCGGTCGAAATCAAACGGAATTTCATCAATTTTCAGGGAGTTATGCCCCGTACCTGCATCGCCCGCCTCCAGCACGGCGACATCCAGCAGATTTTTCAGGCCGGTCTGGTAATGGCTGTTCAGCCATGCCAGATGCAGCACGTCGTCGCTGGTTTCACCGAGCACGTCGGTGTGGCGCTCAAGCACGATTTTATCCTGCGTCAGCGTGCCGGTTTTATCGGTGCAGAGGATGTCCATTGCGCCGAAGTTCTGGATGGCGTCCAGACGTTTGACGATCACTTTCTGGCGTGACAGTTTTACCGCGCCTTTCGCCAGCGTTGACGTGACAATCATCGGCAGCATTTCCGGCGTCAGCCCGACCGCCACCGAGAGCGCAAACAGCGCCGCTTCCCACCAGTCGCCTTTGGTGTAGCCGTTGATCACCAGCACCACCGGCGTCATTACCATCATAAAGCGGATCAGCAGCCAGCTGACTTTGCTGATCCCGGCCTGGAACGCGTTTGGCTGCGTGTCTTCCTGCACCACACGTTCGGCAAGCTGCCCGAACCAGGTTTTGCTGCCGGTGGCAATCACCATCGCAATCGCCGTGCCACTCACCACGTTGGTGCCCATAAAACACAGGGTGTTAAGTTCAAGCGGATCAGCCGCAATCGGTTTTTTCTCGCAGGCGTGTTTTTCCACCGGCAGGGATTCACCGGTCAGTGCCGCCTGGCTGATAAACAAATCTTTGGCAGACAGAATGCGCAGGTCAGCCGGGATCATATCCCCCGCAGAAAGCTTGATCAGATCCCCCGGTACCAGCTGGCTGATCGGGATTTCCACCGTTTCGCTGCGTCCGGTTTGCGCGTCACTGCGCAGCACGGTCGCGGTATTGCTGACCATCGCTTTCAGTGCATCAGCGGCTTTATTGGAACGCGCTTCCTGAATGAAATGCATGAAAGTGGAAATAAACACCATCGCGCCAATCACCAGCGCTGCCGTTAAATCGTCGGTGGCGTAAGATACCAGGCCGAGCACGGTCAGCAGCAGGTTGAACGGATTGCGGTAGCAGTGCCACAAATGCCGCCACCACGGCGCCGGTTGCTGATCGCCGGTCTGATTCAGACCGGAAACTTCTCGGATCGCGTCGGCTTCGTGCGCCGTCAGCCCTTCCGGATGACTGGCAAATTGCAGATACAACTGATCTTCAGTGGCACGGGCACAGGCCTGACAATGCGCCGACATCGCAGCAGGGATCGCCTGCGCTGCCCGGGCAGATACGTTTTCCAGCATCGGATCGCGGCGGACTAAGCGGCGCGGTAAATTACGGCTGAGCGCACTGAGCAGCCGGGAAGTGAAATTTTTGAACATCATTCGCACCTTTGTTGCGCCCACGGCGAAGCCGCCATGAGCATGGCAAAAGGGTTATTAAAAACAGGGCGAACGAAAAGACGTGCGCCACTGCCTGCCAGGTAAAGTCACGGCAAGCAGCAGCAAAAATGCGGGTGCTTACCGGATCACAACGGACCTACTGAATTGGGGTCGGGTTCCATGGGTTTTCACCTCCGGTAAGGAACGGTTTGGAAATTCATACGCAACGGGTATAAAAATCCGTTAGGGTAACGACACGGGATGACGCGCACTTCATCTCCGGCGAGCGCAGTATACGCCGGTTAACTACAACCAAATTTAAACCTGACCCTCATTCACCTTAAAACATGACCCAGCAAAATCGCCTGACCATTAATGATATTGCCCGCCTGAGCGGTGTCGGAAAATCCACGGTTTCCCGCGTTTTAAATAACGAAGGCAACGTCAGCCCGCAAACCCGGGAACGGGTGTTGCAGGTGATCGAACAACAGCATTTCAGCCCGTCGAAATCGGCGCGGGCGATGCGCGGGTTCAGCGATAAAATTGTGGCGATCATCGTGTCGCGTCTTGATTCCCCTTCGGAAAATCTGGCAGTACGCGCCATGTTGCCGCTGTTTTATCAGCAAGGGTATGACCCGATTGTGCTGGAAAGCCAGTTCAGTGCAGAGCGCGTTAAAGAGCATTTGCAGGTGCTGAAACAGCGCAATATCGACGGCATTGTGCTGTTTGGTTTCACCGGACTTTCAGCCCAAATGCTGACGCCGTGGCAGGACAAAATGGTGGTGCTGGCGCGCGATATGCCGGGGTTGTCTTCGGTGTGTTATGACGATGCGGGCGCGGTACAGTTGCTGATGCAAAAACTGCTGGCACAGAATATCCGCGAGATTGGCTTTATCGGTGTTTCGCCGCAAGACACCACTACCGGCCAGCGCCGCAGTGCGGCCTTTCGGGCTTTCTGTAAAGAGCACGGCCTGACACCACACATTGCGCTGGGTGAACTGACCTATCAGAGCGGCTTCGACCTGATCCCGCAGTTGCTGAAAAATGACATTCAGGCGGTGGTGTGTGCGTCCGACACTATCGCTATCGGCGCCCAAAAATACCTGCAACAACAGCAAATACGTGGCGTGCAGGTGTGCGGTATTGGCAACAACCCGCTGCTGCATTTCCTGTTTCCTGAATCGTATTCGGTGGAACTCGGCTATGGGGCGGGCGGCGAAGCGGCGGCAAAACAATTACTGGCGCAGCTCAGCGGTTCCGCAAGCGTGAGGCAACTGATTATTCCCGGAAAACTCGCTTTCTGATCTGCCGCTGTACAGAAACTTTGTGATCGTCCCGGCAAAACCGGGAACGTTCCCGGACAAGTTCCCGCCGCCTTCGCTATGCTTGAACCGTACCCTACACTCACGCTACATCACAGGCCACTTCCCATGAGCAAAGTTAAGCAACAGGATGTTGATCAGTTGATCGCCCTTGTCGGCGGCAGCGACAATATCGCGATGGTGACTCACTGTATTACGCGTCTTCGTTTTGTCCTCAATGACCCGTCTAAAGCCGACCCGAAAGGCCTCGAAGCCCTGCCAATGGTCAAAGGCTGCTTTACCAATGCCGGACAGTTCCAGGTGGTGATCGGGCCGGAAGTGGACGATTACTACAAAGTGCTGCTCGCCAGCACCGGTAAAAGTCAGGCGGGCAAAGAGCAGGCAAAAATCGCCGCCCGCCAGAATATGAGCTGGTTTGAACGCAGCATTTCGCACTTTGCGGAAATCTTCTTCCCGCTGCTCCCGGCGCTGATCAGCGGCGGTTTAATTCTCGGTTTCCGCAACGTTATCGGTGAAATCCCGATGAGCGGCGGCCAGACGCTGGCGCAGATGCACCCGCTGTGGCAGTCGATTTACGATTTCCTGTGGCTGCTTGGCGAAGCGGTGTTTATGTTCCTGCCGGTGGCGGTTTGCTGGTCAACGGTCAGAAAAATGGGCGGCACCGAAATCCTCGGCATTGTGCTGGGTATCACGCTGGTGTCGCCGCAACTGATGAATTCTTACAACCTCGGTCAGCAAATTCCCGAGGTGTGGAATTTCGGCTGGTTCACCATCGAAAAGGTCGGTTATCAGGCGCAGGTTATTCCTTCCGTGCTCGCCGGTATGGCGCTGGCGATGATCGAAAATGGCCTGAAACGCATCGTGCCTAATTATCTGTATCTGGTGATTGTGCCGGTCAGTTCGCTGCTGATTGCGGTCTTTCTGGCGCACACGCTGATCGGGCCGTTTGGTCGCATGGTGGGCGACGGCGTGGCCTTCGCGGTGAAATTCATCATGACCGGCAGCCTCGCGCCAATCGGTGCCGCATTGTTTGGTTTCCTTTACGCGCCGCTGGTCATTACCGGTGTGCATCAGACCACCCTCGCCATTGACATGCAGATGGTGCAAAGCACCGGCGGAACACCGGTGTGGCCGCTGATCGCGCTCTCCAACATTGCGCAGGCCTCCGCCGTGGTCGGGGTGATTATCGTCAGTCGTAAACACAACGAACGTGAGATTTCCGTCCCTGCCGCCATCTCCGCCTTCCTCGGCGTAACCGAACCGGCCATGTACGGGATTAACCTGAAATACCGCTTCCCGATGCTGTGCGCGATGATTGGCTCCGCCTGTGCCGGTCTGATTTGCGGCCTGTTCCACGTCACGGCCAACGGCATCGGCGTCGGCGGTTTGCCGGGCATTTTGTCCATCAAACCGCAGTTCTGGAGTATTTACGCGCTGGCCATGCTGGTGGCGATTGTGGTGCCGGTTATTCTGACCGTGCTGGTTTATCAGCGAAAAGCCCGTCGGGGTGAGCTGGCAGTGGTGTAAGTCATTCAAGAAGGAAAATGGAATGAACAGCGAATTGCCGTGGTGGAAAAACGGCGTGATTTACCAGATTTACCCAAAGAGTTTCCAGGACACCACGGGCAGCGGCACCGGTGATATCAACGGCATTACACAGCGTCTGGATTATCTGAAAACGCTGGGCGTTGATGCCCTGTGGCTGACACCGATGTATCTGTCACCCCAGATTGATAATGGTTACGACGTCGCCGACTATTGTGAGATTGACCCGGCTTACGGCACGCTGGAGGATTTCGAGCGGCTGACTGCACAGGCGCATCAGCGCGGGATCCGCATCGTGATGGATATGGTGTTTAATCACACCTCGACGCATCACGAATGGTTCCGGCAGTCGCAGGATCCGGGCAGCCCGTTCCGGCCTTTTTATATCTGGCGTGACGGTGCAGCCGAAGGCGGGCCGCCGAATAACTGGCGCTCCAAATTCGGTGGCGGTGCCTGGCAGTGGCATGAAACCAGCGGTCAGTATTATCTGCATCTGTTCGCGGCCGAGCAGGCGGATCTCAACTGGGAGTATCCGCCTGTTCGCGAGGCGCTCAAAAAAGTCTGCCAGTTCTGGGCAGATAAGGGCGTCGACGGGCTGCGGCTGGATGTTATCAATCTGGTGTCGAAACAGCAGGATTTCCCGTCCGATGACGCAGGCGATGGGCGGCGTTTTTACACCGACGGACCACGTATTCATGCATTCTTACAGGAGTTCAGCCGTGACGTATTTCAGCCACTCGGGCTGATGACGGTCGGCGAAATGTCTTCAACGAAGCTGGAACATTGCCGCCGCTACGCTGCCAATGACGGCAGTGAACTGTCGATGACCTTTAACTTCCATCATCTGAAAGTAGATTACCCGAACGGCGAAAAATGGACTGATGCGCCGCCTGATTTCGTACACCTCAAGCAGATTTTTCGCGAGTGGCAGCAAGGAATGCACGGGCACGCATGGAATGCGTTGTTCTGGTGTAATCACGATCAGCCGCGCATTGTGTCGCGTTTTGGTGATGAAGGCGCGCTGCGCAACACCTCGGCAAAAATGCTGGCGATGGTATTGCACGGCTTACAAGGCACGCCGTACATCTATCAGGGGGAGGAAATCGGCATGACCAATCCCGGCTTTAAACATCTTGAGCAATATCGCGATGTGGAAAGCCTGAATATGTTTGCTGAGCTGAAAACGGACGGACGCAATACTGAAGAATTGCTGCGCATCCTGGCACGGAAATCGCGGGATAACTCACGTACACCGATGCAGTGGACTGCCGGCGAACAGGCGGGATTTACCACCGGCACACCGTGGATTTCCGTCAGCCATAACGCGCAGAGTATTAATGCTGAGCAGGCACTGGCGGATAACGATTCCGTGTTTTATCTGTATCAGCAACTGATCCGATTGCGTAAATCACTGCCGGTGCTGACGGACGGCGATTATGAGGATTTACTGCCTGAACATCCGCAACTCTGGTGTTATACCCGCACGGCGAACGGAAAAACCCTGAGTGTGATGGCGAACCTGAGCGCACAGGAGCAGACGCTTGCGTTACCGGTATTTTGCGGCGAACAGGTGTTAAGTAATTACGCCACACCGGCGGTTTGCGGCGTACTTCGTCCCTACGAATGTCGCTGGCAACTCGCCGGATAATCTGAAATTTCTGTTCTGCCGGGTCAGTCACATTCGTGTCTGGCCCGTTTATTTTTAATGCATCTCCTTATAAAACAATCCGCAAAATTCAGGCCAGAACTGACAGTTGGTCATCAATTCCTCCGCCAAAAAAATTCTTTGTTTCAGGTCAATAAAACGAGAATTATCACTCGCATGAATGCTACATATAGTGTGTATAGTACACACCCAACCCAATATATAGCGGTTTTCCGCAAATACCCCACAACCGGCCTGTAAGCCTTGTGGGGCGCGGGTTCCGCCCAATAGGAGTGTCATTGTGAAGGCAGACAGACTGGAAACCCTACCCGCAAAACCGACTACAATGCAGCCCATCGTGATTAAGCGGGATGGTTGTCAGGTCCCTTTCGATGAAGTTCTGATCAAACAAGCAGTGCAACGCGCTGCTGCTGCTGCCGGTATCGACAGCGTGGATTATTGCGCGCAGGTTGCCCGCGTGGTGGCGGAAAGTCTGCAAGATCAGGCTCGTGTAGATATCCATGAAATTCAGGATGCGGTAGAAAACCAGCTGATGGCGGGGCCATACAAAAAACTGGCACGTGCCTATATTGAATACCGCCATGACCGCGACGTGAAACGCGAAATGCGCGGACGTCTGAATCAGGAAATCCGTGGTCTGGTTGAGCAAAGCAATATGGCGCTGCTCAACGAAAACGCCAACAAAGACAGCAAAGTCATCCCGACGCAGCGCGATTTACTCGCCGGGATCGTGGCAAAGCATTACGCCAAACAACATATTTTACCGCGTGACGTGGTACTGGCGCATGAGCGCGGCGAAATTCATTATCACGATCTCGATTATTCGCCGTTCTTCCCGATGTTTAACTGCATGCTCATCGACCTGAAAGGCATGCTGAATCATGGTTTCAAAATGGGCAATGCAGAAATTGACACGCCAAAGTCAATTTCAACGGCAACCGCCGTCACCGCGCAGATTATTGCACAGGTCGCCAGCCACATTTACGGCGGCACCACCATTAACCGCATCGACGAAGTGCTGGCACCGTTCGTCACCGCCAGCTTCAACAAACATCGTCAGACCGCCGAAGAGTGGCAGATTGCCGATGTTGAAGCGTTCGCTCATAACCGCACGGAGAAAGAGTGCTATGACGCCTTTCAGTCGCTGGAATATGAAGTTAATACGCTGCATACCGCCAACGGCCAGACGCCGTTTGTCACCTTCGGTTTCGGACTGGGTACCTCCTGGGAATCCCGTCTGATCCAGCAGTCTATTTTGCGTAACCGCATTGCCGGACTGGGCAAAAACCGCAAAACCGCCGTGTTCCCGAAACTGGTGTTCGCCATCCGTGACGGCCTTAATCATAAAGCTGGTGACGCCAGTTACGACATCAAGCAACTGGCACTGGAATGCGCCAGCAAACGCATGTACCCGGACATTCTCAATTACGATCAGGTGGTAAAAGTCACCGGTTCCTTCAAAACGCCGATGGGCTGCCGCAGTTTCCTGGGCATTTACGAAGAAAACGGCGAGATGATCCACGAAGGCCGCAACAATATCGGCGTGATCAGCCTGAACCTGCCGCGCATTGCGCTGGAAGCCAAACGCGATGAAGCCGCGTTCTGGAAACTGCTCGACGAGCGTTTGTTGCTGGCGAAAAAAGCGCTGATGACCCGCATTGCGCGTCTGGAAGGCATCAAGGCCCGCGTGGCACCCATCCTGTATATGGAAGGGGCGTGCGGCGTGCGCCTGAAAGCCGACGACGACATTTCCGGCATCTTCAAAAATGGCCGTGCGTCAATTTCACTGGGCTATATCGGGGTGCATGAAACCATCAATGCCCTGTTCGGTGACCAGACCCATGTGTTCGACGCCAGCCAGTTGCGCGAAAAAGCCGTGGCGATTGTTGCCCGTCTGAAAGCGGCAACGGAAAGCTGGAAAGACGAAACAGGCTACGGCTTCAGTCTCTACAGCACACCGAGCGAAAACCTGTGCGATCGTTTCTGCCGTCTGGACAAAGCTGAATTCGGCCTGGTGGCCGGTGTCACCGATAAAGGGTATTACACCAACAGCTTCCATCTTGACGTCGAGAAGAAAGTGAATCCGTATGAAAAACTCGATTTCGAAGCACCGTATCCGCCACTGAGCAACGGCGGTTTCATCTGCTATGGCGAATACCCGAACCTGCAGCACAACCTGAAAGCGCTGGAAGACGTGTGGGATTACAGCTATACCCGCGTGCCGTATTACGGCACCAACACGCCGATCGATGAGTGCTACGACTGCGGCTATACCGGCGAATTCGAATGCACCAGCAAAGGTTTCACCTGCCCGAAATGCGGCAATCACGAACCTTCCCGCGTGTCAGTCACCCGCCGCGTGTGCGGTTATCTCGGCAGCCCCGACGCCCGTCCGTTTAACGCCGGTAAGCAGGAAGAAGTGAAGCGCCGGATTAAACATCTGGGTAACGGTCAGTTGGGTTAACACGTTGAATTTTCATCAGTACTATCCGATAGATGTCGTGAACGGTCCGGGAACGCGCTGCGTGCTGTTCGTGTCCGGCTGTGTCCATGAATGCCGCGGGTGCTATAACAAAAGTACCTGGCGGCTGGATTCCGGCAAGCCGTTTACGCAGGCAGACGAAGACCGCATCATTACCGATCTGCAAAATACGGTGATCCCGCGTCAGGGTCTCACCCTTTCCGGCGGTGACCCGCTGCATCCGCAAAATCTCTCTGCAGTGCGCCAGTTGTTGTTGCGCGTACAGGCGGAGTGTCCGGACAAAGATGTGTGGATGTGGACGGGCTATACGCGGTGTGAACTGACCGCTGAACAACAGGACGTTGTGGCGCTGATTAATGTACTGGTCGACGGGAAATTTGTGCAGGAACTCAAAGACCCGTCATTTATCTGGCGCGGCAGCAGCAATCAGGTGATTCATTATCTGAGGTGATTATTAAGGCACTGCTTTTCGGCGGTGCCTTCTCTTTTTGTCGCATCATTTTATTCCTTAAGCTTCATCGCCCTCCCCTCTCCTTTTGTCATCTCCCGATCGAAGTATTTGCCAGACGACAGATGAAAAAAAGTGCGCCTCATAGGAGACGCACTTCAGGGCTAATGGAGATTACTGTTTTATTACTTACGCGTTCTTCGTACCCCGCTGGTTGATTGGGGTATTACTCTCAGACCATTCAGTTTCCTGATAAGTATGCTCAGAAGCCATAACATGTTCAGGCATCAGTGATTGCCAGTTAGCAGCACCGTCTGGCAGTTGTACATCCTTACGGACTGGCTGGCCTTCATAATCCGTCCCGTTATTTTTATTGCCGTCACGCGGTGGATCATTTGGCGTGATGTTATTACTGTTAGACCCCGGGCTCAGTACAACAGGATCTGGCGTGGTGACAGTCCATTTCTTACCATTATACTCGCTTGGATCGGCCTTTTTAACGTCTGGCGTACTTTCAGTTGCCGGCGTTTTGGTCGATGTATCACGTGCTTTAGTGGAGCCGCTTTTTGGCAGACCCTCGAACTGCGATCCGTTTTTACCCGGACCCGATTTCGGTGGTTCAATCCAGGTCGTGTTGCCGGTTGCAGACCCTGGCGTTAAGACAACACGATCAGGCGTTTTAACTTCCCACTTCTTGCCATTGTATTCGCTTGGACGTGGTTTTGGCGTATCAGTGTCATCCGCAGGTTTCGGCTGTGGCGTTTTGTCGTCAGCATCCGGTTTCGGCTGTGGCGTAATATCGTCAGCATCCGGTTTCGGCTGTGGCGTATTATCGTCAGCATCCGGTTTCGGCTGTGGCGTATTATCGTCAGCATCCGGTTTCGGCTGTGGCGTAATATCGTCAGCATCCGGTTTCACTGGCGTAGTGTCATCACCCGTTTTCTGCGTCTCACTTTCATCCGGTTTCGGAGTCGGCGTTGGTTCCGGCGTTGGTTCCGGCGTTGGTTCCGGTGTTGGTTCCGGTGTTGGTTCCGGTTTCGGCTGTGGCGTCGGTTCCGGTGTCGGCTCCGGCGTTGGTTCCGGTTTCGGCTGTGGCGTCGGCTCCGGTGTTGGTTCCGGTTTCGGCTGTGGCGTCGGCTCCGGTTTCGGTGTCGGACGCGGAGTAACGCCATCAGTGGTATCAGCTGGCTTCGGTTTCACCGTATTCGGCGTATCCACATCATAGCTACCCGTCTTACTCGGACTCCAGCTAACGGTGGCAGCAATATCACTGCCCCATTCTTTCTCGTCTTTGACGACGTCAGAGATTTTCGTACCGTCAGTGTTGAGGTTGCCATTAATCTGGGCAGCCTTCGTATCACCCACATCGATCGTTGAATGCTGATTTTCCTGATAGTGGATCTCATCCGTGGTTTGCGCGTATATATTAACGCTCGGCCCCGTCTTCGTCATACCGCCGCCGCCGCCGCCATACGCACCATCTTGTTCAGTAGTATCAACAAGATCCTGCGCATTAATATTACCTGCAACATTGACTGTGCCGGTATGGTCATCAGAGATCAACTGACCGCCGGTCATATTCATATCACCACCGGTTTCCACCTTCAGCTCACCTGAAGTATGGATACCTGACTGTTTATTCGTCGTCGCGCTGTCAAGGAAATCAGACCCCCCGCCGGCATTCACAGATGCAGTAGGAATAGGGATGGTTCCCGTCTGTGATGTGAACGCAGCCCCGATAGAAGCACCTGCATGCCAGCTTGAAGAATCATTGTCGACAGTATCCTGAACGGAAACAATGTTCATATTCCCTGCGGCTTTCACATCAGCAGTTTTTGCCGTGACATCCGCACCGATCAAATTAACGTCTTTGCCACTGGTAATGGAAATATTGTCTGCCGCAATCGTTGTGTTGGTGTAACTCTTAGAACTGTTGTTCGTATGATTATTGCCGCCAGAGGCATCCAGTGAAACCCCGGCACCTGCAGAATCATAGTCAACCGCTGCACCGGCAGTGATGCCAATGCTGAAGTTCATGCCATCTTCGGTATAAGAGGTGGTTTGTTCAGCAGCGCGCATGTTGACATCGCCACCCGCATCAATCGCCACATCCTTGGCTTTCATATCAACCCCATTGAGCGTGGTATCGCCTTTGGTTTTGATATTGACTTTACCGGCATCAATATGCGTAATATTTTCACTGGTCGAACTTGCTGAACCAGACGATTTACTATAATCAACACCCCATGTGGTATTGAGTGAAGCATAATCATTGAAGATTAAGTTGGTTACATCACCCGCCACCTGAGCACTTGTGGTTAAGGCATCAAAACCCACGTCCGGATCATTGATTGCATTGGCGATCATATTGGCATTTTTATCCGCGACATCCAGGAAGACACTGGACGTCGTTGATGTTACCCCCACAGAAAGCGCTTCATGACTGAACGTTTCCTCGTGAGTATCAACATATTTGGTGGTCTTAAGTTCATCCGCCGTAATGTTTAACTCATCAGCGACTTTAAAATCCCCCCCCCCAATATCAACAGTTTTCGCCTCAATATTCAGATCGTCGCCGAAATTGAAAGAAGCATTCTGGTTTGTCTTGGTATCAGACGTCGACTCATCTGTGGATGAACGGAAGCCCACGAAGACTTCTGTTGCCGGAGCGACCGCAGATTTACCTGGGTTTTTCGCCCCACCATTATCTGAACCATAATCAAATTCATACTCGCCCTGTGACGTACTGCCACTGCCGCCATCACGCGCGCTATATTCACCTGACGCGGAATAACCCACTGCATTAGCATTCCCGGTGAGCGTAAACTCACGAGCTTCAACCACAGATTCTGTATGTTCATAATCCTGTGTTGCTTGTATATCAACCTCGCCCGCCGCAGTGATGTTGCCTGAAGTACCGGAATATTCCCCGCCTTTCATCACAACATCTTCGGCAGAGTCGATATTTAATTTACCACCGGCAGTCACTTTGCTTTCAATAGCGGTTGCCGTCGTGGTTTCAGTTTCAGTATGGGTAAAGTTAAAGGCGTTCTTTTTATCCAAATCATTCGTGTATTCAGCCGATATTTCATGCATCTCATTGAAGGTAATATCGCCTTCAGTGGACGTCATATTAATATCATTGCCTGCTTCAATGGTGGCCGCATTAGACGTGATATCTTTGGCTTTCATATTAATGTCGCCGCCCGCAGAAATGGCGTCATCATAAGTATGAACCTGCTGCTTACCTTCTTCATCACGACCCACGCTGGCGGTAATTTCAATGCTGCCATTTTCAGCAGACATACTAATATCATCGCCCGCTTTAATATAAGCACCATCGTTGTTAATAGACCCGTCAGTTGTGGTCAGATCAACATCATTACCGGCAGAAATACCGCCACTGGCTCCGTTACTCGTATTATTAATGTCCCCTTCTGAAGTAATGTTGACATCATTACCTGCGGAAATGATGGCATTATTATTATTCACCTGGGTTGCATCAATATTGACGTCACCTTCAGCATGAATAACCGCAGAACCGGAGGATTCTTTGGCACCGGTAGACATTGCGTCAAGGGTAGCGTTAGACAGATAGACAAAGGGTACTAATACTTGTTCACCATCAATGGTTTGGTTTACAAACCAAACGATATCTTTATCCAGCTTACCGCGCTGTTCTTCGGTCAGTGGTTCACCCACGACCAGACCGAGATCTTCCGTATGGGTAGTCGATTGTGGTGTATCTCCCCCCTCCGGGTTAAGCGTTTGACCTGACAGAATATCAGACGTTTCATTTTCTACCTGGACACCATTGTTGACCACATAGTTGGCGTTATCCATTAACATCTGAACCATGTCAACGCCATCGACACCATCACGCACCGCGAAATAGGAGCCAACAGAATCATTAACCTGGCGACGGATCAGTTCCGAGATGTAATAGTTATCACCAATAACATATACCGGCTCATCAGGTACATAACCGACCTGTTCAAAGAAATAATCAGAACCATAGTATTGGCTCTGGTCGATCATATCAAAACGCGTTTCGAAGACAGGCGTAACAGTATTTGATGGACCATCCTTGAGTGAAGGTTCACCGGTATTACGCTGGTTCCATTCTGGTGAATAAGGGAACATCGCCGGCATTTTACTCATCGCATCAATGGTGCTCATTGGCGAAATACCGGCGCGATATTCTTCAATATCTTTAAGGTTAATCAGAACCTCGGTGCTGCCACCAATCGGGGTGATTTCCTGATCCCCAACTTTTTCGACATTCACAGAATCCGACGTACCCGTTTCAATCGTAAAATCACCGATACCGTTATTCAGTTCCCCACCGTTATGGGTGAAAGTCCCCAACGTGACAATGCTGCCCTTATCATTAGGCAGGAAGTAAAATCCTTTTTCCTTCAGTGCTTCATCATCAGACTGAGTAATATTGTCCCAGTCCCCTCTTAACGTATTCAGATCTTTGGTAATCCAGCTCTCACCAAACATCATGGTCATCACAGTGTTAAGCTGCGGAGATGCGGTAGATTTGCTACCGCCACCCGCAGCCTTACGTAATGCCTTCAGGAAATCATCCTTATCCAGCGATTCACCGCCACCCTTTGAGCTTGGTTTACCGTCGCCAAATATCCAATCCATGAAAATATAAACTGAGTCAAATGTTGCATAACCTTCACCATCAGCAACGAGTTTCCAATAATATTCGATCTCTATCGGCTGTGCTAAAGGTTCAGTGATATATTCATACAGTGATGCTTCTGTATATTTAGGTTTATTGGTCAGATTACCCGTAATGGTCATATCGCCGACCGACTGGATCATACCGCCTTCGTTGAGTACCTCTAAAGGATTCTCAGCCGTATTTTCAAAAATACCGCGCTGATTGATGTCGATCTTACCGCCCGATGAAATCTCCGCTTTGGTTGTTACCGCAAGATCAGAGGATAATACCGGCAGATAAGTTTCTACTCTCCAGGAAACATAGGTTGCAGCTTTTACATAATCCTCAATAAAGCCTTCCCCCTCCTGAAGGGCACCTGTTTGCCAGCCACCGCCGCTGTATTCACTGAGGTTGCTCAGGCTTTGGGCATCCAGCGCCATATCACCTTCTGAGCGAATAATACCCGCATCATTGATGATATCGTGGGCGATAATACTCATATCGCCCACGCTCAGGACGTTACCGTATTTTTGATTGTGGAATGTACCTTCCCGTGCATCAATATTAACATCACCGAACGCCCAGATAAGGCTGCTCATGCCAGCAACAGGGTTGCCTTCACTATCCGTACCTGGCGCATTATAAGCATTGGTAATATTCTTACCTTTCAGCGTAATATCCTGGTTACTGACAATCGCAAAATAGTTAGTAATATCTTTCCCGGCGTCCAGAATAATATTACCCATACTTTCAAGGGAATCACGAACCTCAATATTCCCGTCAGAATGAATAGATAATTCCTGCGTGGTCAGAAGATCCCCCGCCGCCTCATTGAACACAAAATCTTTCTGCATATCCAGAGATAATTTATCATTACCTCGGACAGTACCATCCTGATTCACAAAATCATTTTTAATTCTAAGATCAGCGGTGCTGAAGCCTTCAATGTTACCCGAGGTATTATTCAGATCATTAACGTCTACAAGAACATTTGTCGCATTAATTTCGCTGTTATTCACCAAAGTATTTGCATGAATATCAATATTTCCGTCAGAAACCAGATTGGCATTAAATACGGTCGGGTTATCGTATTCATCAATGCCAGAGGACGATAAGTTTTCAAGTATATTCGTGATATTGAGAACAATATCACCATAACTTTGAATATTACCGGCCAGGTTCGTGAGATTAGCGGCATTGATAGTCAACGCATCTTCTGACTGGATGAGCGCCGCGTTATTGATCAGCGTACCAATGGAATTGAGCACTAATTCCAGACCCGCAGACAGGGTTGCGCTCTCGGTATTGGATAAGCTGGTGATATTCGCCATCGTCAGATTATCAAGCGCAGCAATCAGGGAAGATTCACCTGAGTTCAGCAACGTGAGCACATTCTCAATGGACAGATTGCTATTGGACTGGATAGTCCCCGCATTCTCCAGACTTTCTGCATTCGAGATATTCAGCGCAGTTTCACTGATTATCTGACCCGAAGCATCATTATGAATATTTTTTACAGTATCAATATTCATCACATCTTGTGAAATGAGAGAAGAACCCTCTGTATTTTCCAAAGAAGTGACAGAATTGATCAACAATGCCGCAGAGGCCTGAATGGTTGACACCGCAGTATTGAGTAAATTTTCAACATGGTTGATGTCCAGAATGCCACCGGAACTTATCAGACCATTCACGTTACTCACATCAGAGACGTTGCTTATAGTGACATCGCCATCAGACTGAAGAGACGATTTATTGTTATTCAGGGTATTAACATCAGTGATCTGAAGGTTACTGCTACCTTCAATAACGGAGTCTTGGGTGTTGTCGATATTTTGAACATGGCTTAATAATACAGAGTCAGCCTTAATCAGAGAATCATCATTAAAGATGTTATTAATGTTGGTAAGCTCAATAGCATTATTGGCAATGAGCGTCCCGTTCGCCGTGTTACTGATGGTATCAATATCACTTAAGCGAATATTACCGCCCTGTATCCAACCCGCCTCATTGAATACAGAAAGTTCATGATCAGTCAGGTTACTGTGAATTAACAGGTCCTGTTCGGCAATGATTTCTGCCGCTTCGCCACTATTTTTCAATTCTTTCGTTAACGCAAGATCAGCCACTGTACCTGCAGTGACTTGGCCGCTGTTATGCATTGAATCAGAATTGATATGCAGGGAACCACTGGTATCTATACTGCCATCATTGACAAAAATGGCACTTTTATCAGCCTGATTTTTCTGATTGATGGTGATATTTTTCGCAGCCATGCTGCCGTTGTTATTGGCTGTCGTACCATTAACATTAAGCTGAATATCGCCGTCAGTTGAACTCATCTTACCGCTGTTGATGAATGAGTCAGTTGTCGCATCAATGGTATTCTGCGCATACAAACCACCGGTATTTTCTAATGAGCCGGTATTAATCAACTGACTGTCAGTAAAGATAATCCCTTTATTTTTAAATGCGCGGGTATTGATGGTCAGTTTACCCGATGCGTTGATCATACCGTTGTTTTCGACCAACTCATCAATGTTTAATACCAATGCGCCTTTCTGAGCAACGATGCCCCCGTTATTATTTTTGGCAGATTTGGCATTGATGACAACATCACCACTATTACTCACAACCTGGGCATTGGAGGCAACGCTGGCCTCGATGACCTGGCCATTTCGGCGTACCACATAGTCGCCATTTTCCAGAGAAACCACCGCCCCTGGTATAGTCTGGCCGGACTGATCAACCGCATACAGCGAGCCGACGATCTGGTATTCATTCGCAACGTTGATCTGGATTGATGGCACGTTGACAGAGGCATTCTGACCATTTTTTGCCATTAATGTGGCGGCATTTTGCAGCATTGAACTGGCATCAATAATGATCCGGCCCTGCTGCGAGATAGCATCAGCACCAATATCTACATGGCCCAGCGCATTGATCATCAGATCCCATTGGCTGTCGATGCCACCTTGCCCCGCTGAGTTTTTCTGTATGCTGACATTATTACCGGCAAGCGCGACGCTACCCTGATCGCTTTTCACCCCGGATAACCGCAGATCACCGTTCGCCGAAATTTCGATGCTCTGATTGCCAATGATACTGCCCTCGTGACGTACACCTGCGCCACTTTCGGTACTGATCAGTTGGATACGGCCACCATACATTGAGCCTAATGCACTGCCGTCAATGGAAACTTCGGGACGGTCGCTGGCATTGGCATCACGGACAGTATGCGTACGGGTCTGAATGTCATAGTCATTCAGACCTGTTACCATTTTAATATCAGCCTGGCCGGCAATTTCACCTTCCAGTACGGCTGAACGGCTGATGATATCAAAGTAACCCAACCCTTCGGTTGAAATCCCTTGCCCCTCAATATTGATCGTCCCTTTCTCGACGCTCAGTTGGATGCGGCCATCAGCCTGCGGATTAATTTTACCCGTCGTTAAGGTCAGGTTATTGGCATTAACCGTTGATACACCATTAACGGAAATACCATTTTGGTTAGCAATAATGACATCGGCTTTTTTACCAAAAACTTCCATCGCACCATTGATCTGAGTTCCCTTTGTCCCGGTCACTTCAGAAATAATGGCATTTGCCTCATTATTCAACTGATCATTCTTAATAACAAAACCGCCGATCTTACTGGCACCATCGGTCGTGCTATTGTTAAAAATGACACCTTCCTGATTAACGTTAAATTCAGTAAATTTATTATGAGAAATACCGCTTGCATTGGGATCAACAATGTTAATAACGGGTGTGCCATTAGCACTTTGATTCATCGTGGGCGCGCTATGGTCACGACTATCAGGAATAATTGCCCCGGCATCGGCAAAGCTTGAAAAAATACCAGCCATTGCCAGGTATAGTGGCTTCAATTTTATCACTCTTTTTGAGTGACCTTTTTTACTATGATTATTCATAACATCCTCTGTTTTCATAGGTAATTATTGGTGTTTTTCATTAAAACGAAACTGACGCATTATAATAAATTGCTTCTTCTGACATTCCGGTATGTCTTAATGAGGTTGGTTCTGTTAGTGGGCGGCTGTACGTTAATGCACTATTGAAATGAGTGGCATTAAATTTCAAACCTATTGCCGCGCCGGTCATGTATTCTGCATGGCACAAGGAGATATCTTGGGAGCAATTATCTTTTACCGCAGCCAAATCATAACCGATGAAGGGTGAAATCTGATTGATGCCGTATTTGAAGATACTGATTGGGAATTTGAAAGTATTGGAAATATAGGCAGCACTGTTTACAGACATATAGCTATCTTTATATCCACGAACGGTATATTCATCGCCTACGCTCATATTTTCGTCGCTGACCAAAATATCATCTGTATACTGGAAACCAGAACCCAGTTCATACTCAACGCCAACACGCCCGGCCTGATACAGATTCTTTGACCAACTGAGCAAACCGTTGTATTTCACGGCATCGATGTCGAACCCCGTTAAATCAGGGTCGTTTTTCCAGGCAGCACCAAACCATGGCACACCAAAGGTCGTACTCAAATCAGCGTAAAGTGATCCATCAAACATCGTGCCGACCCGGGTTAACCCCAATGTCACATTCGAGAAACGCTTACTGCTCACATCAATTTGTGAGCCTTCGATGCGGTTGTTACTGTCATTAGTTTCTACTTTGGCATAAGCACTGGTTTTACCCTGTGCATTACGGAAAAGCATCCGGCTGACTTTCAGCGACAAACGATCGGATGAACCGTCGGAACCGTAACCACCGAAATCTCCCCCAATGGTTTTGTCATAACTTGAATGATAATACTGTGTATCAAATGCCCAATATCCCAACGGGATGCTGTAGTTCAGAGACCAGGACTTCTGATTATCATTATTATTATTCAGATCATTGAATGAAGTATAATAGTTAAGTACATCATTAAAGCCGACCAGATTATTCGCACTGAGGCTGGCAAAATATTGACTCCAGCCATCTCTTTCTGTGCCTGAGTTATTGGTCCCCAGGCTACCTGAAAACATCTGAACATCGCTGTTCTGTAAATCCAAGGTGGAATAGCCATTTTTATCTGACGGGACAATAATGAGTTTGCTGCCCCCGGAGACGCGCAGGAGGTTATCCAGCCCCTGGTCTACGTCAGACATATTCAGCACGTCATTTTTGGCAAACGGGATTGCACTGAACAGACGGGTCGATTGGCGAAAATTTGGGTTTTTCCCCTCAACGCTAAAACCATCAATTTTTCCCCACAACACTTTAAGTGTCAGAACGCCGCTTTTCAGGCTACTTTCCTGAATAGTCACGGTGGTGGTTGTGTAGCCTTTACCCACATAAAAATTAGTCAGGTCTTTAAC
>NZ_JAFMOS010000572.1 GCF_019049755.1 Rahnella perminowiae | reverse complement strand
CAGCTAAAGCTGCTAACTATCCGACGATAGATGCGAACATCAACTATACCGACAATAATCCTTCCGCAGATGCTGAGCCGGAAGATTATCGAGATGAAGTTAGAGTTGGCGTGAAAATAGGATTCAATATCTTCAATGGTTTCAAAAATCAGTCAGAAGAAAGCAAGTTTGCTGCCCGCTATGGTCAGTCAAAACTGGAAGCAGATGATTTTATTTTAAAAACTCGCAATAGCATTGATGTGTCATTGTCGAAATATCGCTCCAATCTGGAAGCCCTTGATATTGCAAAGCGCTCCTATGATAACGCCGGTAAAATGACGGAGTTATACAAAGAAGAATTCAACCTTGGGCAAAAATCATTGCTGGATGTTATTTCCAGTCGCAATGAACTTTTCCAGGCTCACATATCCATGATTGAATCGACGTACGGCATCTACCAGTCCAAGCTTGAACAGATGTCGCAGATTTCGACTTTGCTCAAAGTATTGCAACTGCAAAATGATGTCATAAAACCGGGATCAAGGTCTCTTTTGCGATGAACAGAAAACAAAGTGACCATCTGATGATGGTCATAATGATCATGACGTTCCTGATCATTATTCTTTTCAGTTTGGTAAAAGTAAACTCCGTTGTACATGGGCAGGGTATTATTGCCACGAAAGATAATACTCAAATCGTTTCCCTTTCTAAAGGTGGGACAATAGAGGAGATTTTTGTCTCCGAACGTGATGTCATTAAAAAAGGCCAGATTCTCGCCAGGGTCTCAAACCTGGATGTGCAGAAAGAATATGACCGCTACTTTACCCAATCTGAATATTTGAAAAAAAGTATTGAAGAACTCACCAAGGTGTTATCCAGTGAAAATAAAATCACTGCGCTTAACGTAAGCGATCTGATCAATAAAGACATTATCAGTAATATTCAGATGGTGAAGAGCCAGATCAGAACTAAGGAAGTCAAAATTACCGGACTGTCTTCAGATATCAATGGACTGAATGTGGCAAAAATCAGTAAGAAGAGTGAACTGGGGTTGCTGCAGGAAGAAATTAATATTCTGTCTCCTCTGGTCAAAAAAGGCATCAGCTCCTACACCAACCTGTTAGATAAAAAACAGTCCGCAGTGCGGCTGAATTCTGAGCTGATTGACCTGGATAACCAGATTTCATCAAAAAAAGATGAAGTTGATTTCATTAACAGTGAAATGAATAACGCAGACTATGAACTGCGTAATTCACTTTCGAAAGATCTTGCCGAAGCTCAGAAAGAACTGGCGATGTGTGAGTCGACGATTAAAATATTATCACGTCAGTTACAGGAGACGAATGTTAAATCTCCGATTGATGGCGTCATCTATCAGATAAATAAAAGCGCATCTACGAAAGGCGGCGTCATACAGCCGGCGGATGCTTTGTTCGAAATAAAACCTTTTTCAACCCTGATGCAGGCAGAAGTCAAAGTGATGCCTAAAGATCGTGATCAGGTGTTCATTGGGGGCAAGGTCAATATCAATGTCCTGTCCTTTATGATGTCGGGCACCAAACCCTATAAAGGGACTATTGAACAGATCAGTCCTGATTCCTATGAGGAGTCTGTCAACGGTTCTATGATCCGATACTACAAAGTCATTGTAAAATTTGAAATACCCCCTCAGGACTTAATTAAAATAATGCCCGGTATGACGGTGGACGCAAATATCATTACCGGCCGGCACAGCATTATGAAATATCTCATGTCACCACTGACTAAAGGGATGAGGCAAATGTTTTCTGAACCTTTATCCCCTGCACAACGTAATGCGCCTGAATTATAATTGAAAGGATTAAAAAATGGCTAACAAAACAATATTCATCAATGACAGCTCAGTTGTCGATTTAAAACAGTTTGGCAATAAAGAACAGGCGCATTTCATCATTAGTGGTACCGATTTAAAGTTTATTTTTTCCGATGGTACAACCGTAAATATTGTCAACGGTGCTTTATATTCGAGTCTTGAACACAGTAAAGTGGTGTTTTCTTTTACTGATGGTGATATTTCCGGGCAAAATCTCCTTAAATCCATTGATCTGAGTAATTTAGAGCTGGAACGACTTGATTCATCATTATCGGAAGACCGGCAGGCGCGCGTCATCAAAGAAAATGCCGATACGAAAACAGAAGAAGAGGTAAACCGTCTCGAAGAGGTTAACAAAGAGGCGGATAAACTCAGGAAAGAAGCTGAAGGTTTACGCGCAGAAGCGGAAGAAGCCCGAAAAGCGGCCAATGAAGTTGAACAACAATTGCAGGAATTCCTGGATAATAAAGCTAAAAATAAAGTTTCCACCAATGGCAGCGGCGTTTCTAATGAATCCGGCGAAGAACAGGAGGCCGCATCCTTCAAAAAGAAAAAATATGATGAAGAAGGCGTTGCAGAGTCAGAGCGGCTTAAACTGGAAGATAATAATTCCTCATCTTCTTCTTCAAGTAGCAAAACGTCTGAAAAGACGGGCGATGAAGTTATTGTTAAGCCGGTTGATATTTCTTTAAAGCTTGATGACAAAAGTGACAGTGGTACAAAAAATGACAATATCACCAATATCGCATCCCCTTCATTTATCGGCTCGACCGCGCCTAATGCAAACATTATCTTAAAAATTGATGGGATTGTTGTGGCAGTTGTACAATCAGACAACATGGGGAATTTTGTTGCTGATGTTGCCTCAGAACTCCCGGATGGTCAGCATACGATCCAGGCCGATGTTGAGGATGGCCAGGGTGGAAGCGGTAGTGCTAAAATTCTGGTTACCATCGATACCGTGACAGAAATTCCTACCTTTGAACTGAGTTCACAATATTCTATTCCAGTAGAAGATCAGATCCCTGATGAAAACTTAACGCGCTTTACCAATGCCAAAATTATAGGTACGGCTGAAGCCGGTGTGAGCATTGATATTTATATCAATGATATTTTACTGACGACCGTAAAAACGGACGCTGAAGGTAACTGGTCATATCAGTTTAGCGGAAATGAACTTCAGGAAGGCATTAATGATATTACGGTAGTGGCGACTGATAAAGCGGATAATAGTGCCAGTACAACAGGTATTATTACGCTTGATACCATTCCCCCTGAAACGCCCACCATTATTCTTGATGAAAGCAGTGATACCGGCCTTTATTCTGATGACAAAATAACAAATGATGTCACGCCTGGTTTTCGCGGTAAAGCCGAACCGGACTCTGTTGTAGAGTTGTATGTTAACGGATATAAAATCGCTGATGTTACCGCTGATAGCAAAGGTGACTGGAGTTATACCCTCGACAGTAATGTTATTCTTATGGACGGCACCTATAACGTTCAGGTCATTGCCTCGGACCGTGCCGGTAACACAGCATCGAATGCGATTGATATTGAAATTGACACCAATATCGATGCATTTTCTATTCAGATCGAAGCGGGCAGTGACAGTGGCAATGCTGCCGATAATTATACGAATGTTGCCAGCCCGATATTTACGGGTAAAACAGACTCATTCAGCCATATCACCATTACCAATACGACCACGGGGGAAACCCTTGAAACCGACGCTTCTCAAAGCGGAAATTATACCTTCAGATTCTCTGGCGAATCCGCAGAAGGGGTAAATCAGCTTATTATCACCGTCGTGGATCTTGCGGGTAATGCGCAGGATTATGATTTTAGCTACACGATAGATACCATCGCACCTGTAACGCCGACTATTGCCCTTGACGATTATGTTATCTCACAATCTGGTGCCACCCTGACAAATGATACGACACCTCTTTTAGTGGGAACTGGCGAGGCGGGGAGTCATGTCAGCGTTTATATTGATGGCAAAAAATACGCCACTGTGACGGTCACTGCTGAAGGAACGTGGTCAGTTGATGTCGCACCGGGGTTGAAAGAGGGTGAACATAAAATAGTGGTGGAGGCTCAGGATATCGCGGGTAACGTCTCGCTTCCTTCAGAGGAATACATATTCTCTGTCGATACCCTGACTCAAAAGCCTGTTGCTGCATTGGATACCGATGATGATACAGGATCCAGCCAAAATGACTGGATTACCAACCATAATGATAATTTACGGGTAACAGGGGTTGCTGAAAAATACGTCACAATTACCCTCATGCTTGATGGCAAGGAAATGGGGAAAACGACCGCTGATGAAGAGGGGCACTGGTCTTTCGAAATAAATCCCAACCCTGGCCTGGCCGATGATAATTATAGTGTTGAGATCATCGCCATGGATGAAGTCGGCAATATTTCCAGTTCAACGTATGAACTTATTATTGATACCGTCACTTCAACACCTACTATCATGCTGGATGCTGATTCTGATACCGGTATTACACATACAGATGGGATTACTAAAGACCCGCAGCCATTATTCAAAGGTGTAGCGGAAGCCGGAGCTGAAATCAGCCTGATGATAAATGGCACCTATTATGGCAGTGCTATTGCGGATAAAAATGGTAACTGGAGTTTCCGTATCCCGGCAGATAAAACCTTAGCCGAAGGCGAATATAACGTCATGGTTACGGCAGTCGATATTGCAGGTAATAGCGCGAACTCGGTTTCTATCCCACTTATTATCGACTTACATACTGATATTCCTACTATCGATTTATTAAGTGACAGTGGTGACAATCCGGATGACCATATTACCAGCGTTAATTTACCGTCATTCGCGGGTACGGCGGAACCTTTTGCCAGTATCACATTATACTGCGACGGCAACATAGCGGGTAAAGCCAGTGCTGATGCAAAAGGCCAATGGCAATTTACCTATCCACAATCTCTGCCGGAAGGCAGCTATGCCTTTCATGTGAGTGTCGTTGATGTTGCGGGCAACATTGCTACCTCCGAAAAAATCCATGTCACTATCGATACATCCCTGAATATACCTTCTGTAGACCTGCTGAATGAATCCGATTCCGGAGCTTCAGCCACAGATAATATTACGAATACTAAAAGTCCTATTTTCGTACTCAATAGTGTTGATAGTGATGTCACACATGTTCTGATTAACATTGATGGCACTGACTACCCGGCAAGTCTGAATAATGGCGTCTGGTCACTCGTTTGCCCTGTTGAACTTGCGGATGGCATTCATACCATTACTGCCACTGTTACCGATCTTGCGGGTAATAGTGCGACCTCGGCGGCGCTGAACGTGACGGTCGATACGACCATTTCTGCCCCGGTTATCACCCTGAGTGACGACACCGGCGTGGCGGGCGACAACCAGACCAATGACACCACGCCGGGCTTTGCGATCGCGACCGACGCGGACGTGGTGACCGTGATGGTCAGCGTGGACGGCGGCGCAACGCAGGCGGCGGTGCGGGACAGCGAAGGGCAGTGGCACTTTGCGGTGCCTGCCGCCCTCGCTGACGGCGAACACAACCTGGTGGTGACGGTGACCGATACTGCCGGTAACAGCACGTCCGGTGAGGCCTTTGCCTTTACCGTGGACACCACGCTGAGCCTGCCGGTTATCGATCTGACCGACGGTTCAGATACCGGTGCCGGCACCACCGATAACATCACCAACAACGCTACCCCGGCCTTTACCCTGAGCAACATTGACGCGGACGCGGTGACGGTCGAGGTGCTGATCAACGGCACCGTGTATCCGGCCACGCAGACCGGCGGGATCTGGGGCTTTACCGCGCCGGAACTGACGGACGGTGACTATGCTGTGCAGGTACGGGTCACCGACGACGCGGGCAACGTGGCGACCTCCGGGGCGCTGGACGTGACGGTGGACACCGCGATTTCTGCGCCAGTTGTCACCCTGAGTGACGACACCGGCACGGCGGGCGACAACCAGACCAATGACACCACGCCGGGCTTTGCGATCGCGACCGACGCGGACGTGGTGACGGTGCTGGTCAGCGTGGACGGCGGCGCGGACATGGCGGCGGTGCGGGACAGCGCCGGGCAGTGGCACTTTGCGGTGCCTGCCGCCCTCACTGACGGCGAACATAACCTGGTGGTGACGGTGACGGATACTGCCGGTAACAGCACGTCCGGCGAACCTTTTGCCTTTACCGTGGACACGACGCTGAGCGTGCCGGTTATCGATCTGACCGACGGTTCAGATACCGGTGCCGGCACCACCGATAACATCACCAATAACACTACTCCGGCCTTTGCGCTGAGCCAGATTGACGCGGACGCGGTGACGGTCGAGGTGCTGATCAACGGCACGTCCTACCCGGCCACGCAGACCGGGGATAGCTGGAGTTTTACCGCGCCGGAACTGACGGACGGCAACTATGCTGTGCAGGTGCGGGTGACCGACGACGCGGGCAACGTGGCCACTTCCGGGGCGCTGGACGTGACGGTGGATACTGCCATATCCGCGCCGGGTGTTACCCTGAGCGACGACACCGGTGTGGCGGGGGATAACCAGACCAACGACACCACGCCGGGCTTTGCGATCGCGACCGACGCGGACGTGGTGACGGTGCTGGTCAGCGTGGACGGCGGCGCGGCGCAGGCGGCGGTGCGGGACAGCGAAGGGCAGTGGCACTTTACTGTACCGTCGGCACTGGCTGACGGCGGACATAACCTGGTGGTGACGGTGACGGATACTGCCGGTAACAGCACGTCCGGTGAGGCATTCGCCTTTACCGTGGACACGACGCTGAGCGTGCCGGTTATCGACCTGAATGACGGATCGGATACCGGTGCGAGCACCACCGACAACATCACCAATAACGCCACCCCGGCCTTTACCCTGAGCAACGTTGACGCCGACGCGGTGACGGTCGAGGTACTGATCAACGGCACCGTGTATCCGGCCACCAAAGAGGGCGATGTCTGGAGCTTCACCGCGCCGGAACTCGCCGACGGTAACTACAGCGTACAGGTGCGGGTCACCGACGACGCGGGCAACGTCGCGACCTCCGTGGCGCTTGACGTGACGGTGGACACCGCGATTTCTGCGCCAGTAGTCACCCTGAGCGACGACACCGGCGTGGCGGGCGACAACCAGACCAATGACACCACGCCGGGCTTTGCGATCGCGACCGACAGTGATGTGGTAACGGTCACGGTCAGCATTGACGGCGGCGCGGCGCAGGCGGCGGTGCGGGACAGCGCCGGGCAGTGGCACTTTACTGTACCGTCGGCACTGGCTGACGGCGAACATAACCTGGTGGTGACGGTCACGGATACTGCCGGTAACCGCACGTCCGGCGAGCCTTTTGCCTTTACCGTGGATACCACGCTGAGCCTGCCGGTTATCGATCTGACCGATGCGTCCGACAGCGGTGCGGATATGACCGATAACATTACCAATAACACTACCCCGGCCTTTACCCTGAGCCAGATTGACGCGGATGCGGTGACGGTCGAGGTGCTGATCAACGGCATCGTGTATCCGGCCACGCAGACCGGCGGGATATGGGGCTTTACCGCCCCGGAACTGACGGACGGTGACTATGCTGTGCAGGTGCGGGTCACCGACGACGCGGGCAACGTGGCCACTTCCGGGGCGCTGGACGTGACGGTGGACACCGCGATTTCTGCGCCAGTAGTCACCCTGAGCGACGACACCGGCGTGGCGGGCGATAATCAGACCAATGACACCACGCCGGGCTTTGCGATCGCGACCGACACGGACGTGGTGACGGTGCTGGTCAGCGTGGACGGCGGCGCGGCGCAGGCGGCGGTGCGGGACAGCGAAGGGCAGTGGCACTTTGCGGTGCCTGCCGCCCTCGCTGACGGCGAGCATAACCTGGTGGTGACGGTCACGGATACTGCCGGTAACAGCACGTCCGGCGAGCCTTTTGCCTTTACCGTTGACACCACGCTGAGCCTGCCGGTTATCGACCTGGCCGATGCGTCCGACAGCGGCGCGGATATGACCGATAACATCACCAACAACGCCACCCCGGCTTTTACCCTGAGCCAGATTGACGCCGACGCGGTGACGGTCGAGGTGCTGATCAACGGCACCGTGTATCCGGCCACGCAGACCGGCGGGATATGGGGCTTTACCGCCCCAGAACTGACGGACGGTGACTACAGCGTGCAGGTGCGGGTGACCGACGACGCGGGCAACGTGGCGACCTCCGGGGCGCTGGACGTGACGGTGGACACCGCGATTTCTGCGCCAGTAGTCACCCTGAGCGACGACACCGGCGTGGCGGGCGATAATCAGACCAACGACACCACGCCGGGCTTTGCGATCGCGACCGACAGTGATGTGGTAACGGTCACGGTCAGCATTGACGGCGGCGCGGCGCAGGCGGCGGTGCGGGACAGCGAAGGGCAGTGGCACTTTACTGTACCGTCGGCACTGGCTGACGGCGAACACAACCTGGTGGTGACGGTCACGGATACTGCCGGTAACAGCATATCCGGCGAGGCATTCGCCTTTACCGTGGACACCACGCTGAGCGTGCCGGTTATCGATCTGACCGATGCGTCCGACAGCGGCGCGGATATGACCGACAACATCACCAATAACACTACCCCGGCCTTTACCCTGAGCCAGATTGACGCGGACGCGGTGACGGTCGAGGTGCTGATCAACGGCACCGTGTATCCGGCCACGCAGACCGGGGATAGCTGGAGCTTTACCGCGCCGGAACTCGCCGACGGTGACTACAACGTACAGGTGCGGGTCACCGACGACGCGGGCAACGTCGCGACCTCCGGGGCGCTGGACGTGACGGTGGACACCGCCATATCAGCGCCGGGAGTCACCCTGAGCGACGACACCGGCGTGGCGGGGGATAACCAGACCAATGACACCACGCCGGGCTTTGCGATCGCGACCGACAGTGATGTGGTAACGGTCACGGTCAGCATTGACGGCGGCGCGGACATGGCGGCGGTGCGGGACAGCGCCGGGCAGTGGCACTTTACTGTACCGTCGGCACTGGCTGACGGCGAACATAACCTGGTGGTGACGGTGACGGATACTGCCGGTAACAGTACGTCCGGTGAGGCATTCGCCTTTACCGTGGACACCACGCTGAGCCTGCCGGTTATCGATCTGACCGATGCGTCCGACAGCGGCGCGGATATGACCGACAACATCACCAATAACACTACTCCGGCCTTTACCCTGAGCAACGTTGACGCCGACGCGGTGACGGTTGAGGTGCTGATCGACGGCACCGTGTATCCGGCCACGCAGACCGGCGGGATCTGGGGTTTTACCGCGCCGGAACTGACCGACGGTGACTATGCTGTGCAGGTGCGGGTCACCGACGACGCGGGCAACGTGGCCACTTCCGGGGCGCTGGACGTAACGGTGGATACTGCCATATCCGCGCCGGGGGTCACCCTGAGCGACGACACCGGCGTGGCGGGCGATAACCAGACCAATGACACCACGCCGGGCTTTGCGATCGCGACCGACGCGGACGTGGTGACGGTGCTGGTCAGCATTGACGGCGGCGCGGCGCAGGCGGCGGTGCGGGACAGCGAAGGGCAGTGGCACTTTACTGTGCCGGCGGCCCTCGCTGACGGCGAACATAACCTGGTGGTGACGGTGACGGATACTGCCGGTAACAGCACGTCCGGCGAGCCTTTTGCCTTTACCGTGGATACCACGCTGAGCGTGCCGGTTATCGATCTGACCGATGCGTCCGACAGCGGCGCGGATATGACCGATAACATCACCAATAACACTACTCCTGCCTTTACCCTGAGCAACGTTGACGCGGACGCGGTGACGGTCGAGGTGCTGATCAACGGCACCGTGTATCCGGCCACGCAGACCGGCGGGATCTGGGGCTTTACCGCGCCGGAACTGACCGACGGTGACTACAGCGTGCAGGTGCGGGTCACCGACGACGCGGGCAACGTGGCCACTTCCGGGTCGCTGGACGTGACGGTGGACACCGCGATTTCTGCGCCGGTAGTCACCCTGAGCGACGACACCGGCGTGGCGGGCGATAATCAGACCAACGACACCACGCCGGGCTTTGCGATCGCGACCGACAGTGATGTGGTAACGGTCACGGTCAGCATTGACGGCGGCGCGGCGCAGGCGGCGGTGCGGGACAGAGAAGGGCAGTGGCACTTTACTGTACCGTCGGCACTGGCTGACGGCGAACACCACCTGGTGGTGACGGTCACGGATACTGCCGGTAACAGCATATCCGGCGAGGCATTCGCCTTTACCGTGGACACCACGCTGAGCGTGCCGGTTATCGATCTGGCCGATGCGTCCGACAGCGGCGCGGATATGACCGATAACATCACCAACAACGCCACCCCGGCCTTTACCCTGAGCCAGATTGACGCCGACGCGGTGAGGGTCGAGGTGCTGATCAACGGCACCGTGTATCCGGCCACGCAGACCGGCGGGATATGGGGCTTTACCGCGCCGGAACTGACCGACGGTGACTATGCTGTGCAGGTGCGGGTCACCGACGACGCGGGCAACGTGGCGACTTCCGGGGCGCTGGACGTGACGGTGGACACCGCCATATCCGCACCGCTGATTACCCTGAGCGACGACACCGGCGTGGCGGGGGATAACCAGACCAATGACACCACGCCGGGCTTTGCGATCGCGACCGACAGTGATGTGGTAACGGTCACGGTCAGCGTGGACGGCGGCGCGGCGCAGGCGGCGGTGCAGGACAGCGAAGGGCAGTGGCACTTTACTGTACCGTCGGCACTGGCTGACGGCGAGCATAACCTGGTGGTGACGGTCACGGATACTGCCGGTAACAGCATTGCCGGCGAGGCATTCGCCTTTACCGTGGACACCACGCTGAGCCTGCCGGTTATCGACCTGACTGACGGTTCAGATACCGGTGCCAGCACCACCGACAACATTACCAATAACGGCACCCCGGCCTTTACCCTGAGCAACATCGACGCGGACGCGGTGACGGTGAGCGTGCTGATCGACGGCACGGCCTACCCGGCGACAAAAGAGGGCGATGTCTGGAGCTTTACCGCGCCGGAGCTGGCGGACGGTGGGCACAGCGTGCAGGTGCGGGTGACCGACGACGCGGGTAACACCGCGACCTCGGCGGCGCTGAACGTGACGGTCGATACGACCATTTCTGCCCCGGTTATCACGCTGAGTGACGACACCGGCACGGCGGGCGACAACCAGACCAATGACACCACGCCGGGCTTTGCGATCGTGACCGACAGTGATGTTGTCACCGTGATGGTCAGCGTGGACGGCGGCGCGGCGCAGGCGGCGGTGCGGGACAGCGAAGGGCAGTGGCACTTTACTGTAGCGTCGGCCCTCGCTGACGGCGAACATAACCTGGTGGTGACGGTCACGGATACTGCCGGTAACAGCACGTCCGGCGAACCTTTTGCCTTTACCGTGGACACGACGCTGAGTGTGCCGGTTATCGACCTGACCGATGCGTCCGACAGCGGCGCGGATATGACCGATAACATCACCAACAACGCCACCCCGGCCTTTACCCTGAGCCAGATTGATGCGGACGCGGTGAGGGTCGAGGTGCTGATCAACGGCACCGTGTATCCGGCCACGCAGACCGGCGGGATCTGGGGCTTTACCGCGCCGGAACTCGCCGACGGTGACTACAGCGTGCAGGTGCGGGTGACCGACGACGCGGGCAACGTGGCCACTTCCGGGTCGCTTGACGTGACGGTGGACACTGCTGTTGCACCGGTCACGCTTGTACTAAACGCCGGGTCTGATACAGGTGCCAGCAACAGCGACGGCGTGACACATGATGCCACCCCGACGTTTACCTTCAGTAATATTGCGGCAGATATGGCCAGCCTGACACTGGTGCTCAGTAACGGGGCTGAATACATCATTGATCTCAGCAACGGGAACAGTTTTACGCTGCCGGTTTCTCTGGCAGACGGTGTTTATACGGCAACCGCAGTGATTACCGATGTCGCAGGCAATACGGCATCCAGCCCGGTCAGCTTTACGGTGGATACCCAACTGACCGTCCCCGTGATTGATCTGGCTGAAGCATCCGACAGTGGCAGGTATTCGACAGATAATATTACCCGCGATACCACCCCGGCCTTTGTGTTGAGCAGTATCGATGCCGACGTGGTGACCGCAGAAGTTCTGATCAACGGCACGGCCTATCCGGCGACCAAAGAGGGCGGCCTCTGGGGCTTTACCGCCCCGGTACTGGCAGACGGCGATTACAGTGTGCAGGTGCGGGTAACTGACAATGCAGGTAATACCGCCACTTCCGTGGCACTGAATATGACCGTTGATACGGCGATTAATGCACCGGTCATTACGCTAAGTGATGATACCGGTACATCAGGGGATAACCAGACCAACGACACCACGCCGGGCTTTGCGATTGTTACCGACAGCGACGCCGCGACGGTGATGGTCAGCGTGGACGGCGGTGTAGCACAGACGGCGGTGCAGGATGCCGCCGGGCAGTGGCACTTTACGGTGCCATCCGCGCTCGGGGACGGTAACCATAGCCTGTCAGTGACGGTCACTGATCTGGCCGGTAACAGCAGCGCCAACTCACTGGATTTCACCATCGACAGCCAGCTGTCAGTGCCAACGTTGGCCCTTAACAGTGAAGATGATTCCGGTTTCAGTAATACGGATAACCTGACGAATAATACCCGCCCGACGTTCGCTATTGGCAATATTGATGCGGATGTGGTCAGCGTGGTGATATCGCTTAATGGCAAAAGCTGGCCTGTGACCATTTCACAGGGCGCGGGCACTTTCACGCTGCCTGAAGCACTGGCAGATGGCTCGTATACCGTGCAGTTAACGGTGACGGATGATGCGGGTAATGAAAAAATCATTACCACGCCGCTGCAGATTGATACCGTGACAAGCGTTGAGGGTATTGCACTCAATGATGACACCGGTGTACTCAATGACTGGCTGACGAATGTCACCGGCCCGACATTTACCCTTTCCGCCCCGGCAGATGCACAAACCGTGGCGGTATCAGTCGATGGTGGTGCAGCAATCCAGGCTACCAACAGTGAAGGCGGCTGGGTTATCAATCTGCCTGACGGGTTAAGCGATGGCGAGCATACACTGCAGGTCACGGTAACGGATAAGGCCGGAAACACCGCGCAGAGGGACCAGATTTTTGCTGTGGATACCACGCTTGAACCGCTGGGTGTGGATATGCTGAATCAGGACGACTCCGGTACCGTTGACGATAACATTACGCATGTGACTACCCCGCGCTTCAGCCTGACAGGAGTACCGGAAGATGTATTCGGTATTACCGTAAGTCTCAATGGTGCCAGTTATTCCGTGACACCTCAGTCCGATGGCAGCTGGGTATTTATGCCTCCGGTCGCACTGGATGACGGCGAATACCAGCTTTTAGCGGTTGTCACGGATAATGCGGGTAATCAGCGTACCACCTCGTTCAGCTTCGTTATTGATACTTCAGTCTCTATCGACAACATCACATTGCTCAACGACACAGGGGATTCTTCTACCGACAGTATTACCAATGCCGGACAGCCGCATTTTAACGTCGCCACCTCGGACGACGTAGTCACCATGACGGCAACCATTAATGGCATTGCCTGCAATGTCACGCAAACGGCCACGGGGATATGGTCAGTCACGTCCCCGGTATTGACTACCCCGGGAGATTACACCCTGACAGTCAATGTGACTGATGTGGCGGGCAACCAGACAACATCGACTAAAACCATTACGTTTGATAACCAGTTATCGCAACCCGTGGTTTCTTTCGTGACCGGCGATGATACCGGTTATGATACGAATGACCATCTGACGGGCAAAAATCGCCCGGGATTTGTTATCACAAACATTGATGATGACGTCACCGGTATGAGCGTTGTTCTCAATGGTAAAACCACCCAAATTTATGCAGACGGGACCGGAAACTGGACATTCACACCAGACCAGGTACTAAATGACGGAACCTACACACTGTCCGTCAATCTGCATGACCGTGCCGGTAATACCAGCAGCAAAGATTTTACCTTTACGGTCGACACCACGGTCGCGAAAGCCATCATTACAATGGATGAGCAATCGGATACGGGTGACAGCCAGACCGATCACCTCACCAATAACCGATCCCCTGAATTCACCTTCACCAATATTGATGCAGACGTCTACAAAGTTCAGGTAGTGCTTAATGGCACGACCTATGAGGTGAGCAAAGATCCGCAGGATGCCTGGCACTGGGCCGCACCGGAACTCGCGGCAGGTACGTATACGTTAAGCACCCTCGTGACCGATAAAGCGGGTAATCAGAGTACGGAGTCGATGACCTTTGTCATCGATACCTACGTACAAATTGACAGTATCCAGATGTCTGCTGACACCGGTTACGCTGACAACGATCACCTGACATACGATTCCCGTCCTGATTTTACTATTCAGGTCTCTGACGATGTTTCACACGTTTATGTTTCTCTGGATGGCACCACGCCGGTTGAACTGACCAAAACTAACGGCGAGTGGATCTTCTCCTGTCCGGCTGAACTCTCAGATGGCGCGCACGCGATCAACGTTCAGGTCATTGATGCCGCAGGGAATAGGGCATCTCAGCAGGTTGATTTTGTTGTAGATACCACGCTCATGCCGGTCACCATCGATTTACGTGATGAGGATGATTCAGGCAACAGCAGCGTGGATAACTATACCCGTAATACTCAGCCGGTCTTTCTGTTCCAGGGCATTCCTGCGGATGCGCACAGTATGGTGGCAGTCCTCGACGGGCAACGTTACGAGATCGACCTGTCACTGTCGCCGGTGAGCTTTAAGCCGCCAGCCTCGCTGCAGGATGGCAGCTACACCCTTGAGGTGGAGCTGACGGATAATGCCGGTAATACCGCAGAGTCTTCCATCATCTTCAACGTCGATACACAAACATCGGTGAGTGTAGATTTTGCTGCCGGTGATGACACCGGTCGCTCAGATAATGACAACTGCACAACGCAGAATATGCCAACCTTTGATATTGCGGTGCCTGAAGATGTCACCACCGTTCTGGTGGCGTTAGATAACGGTACGCAGACGTCCATTCTGAAAGACAGTTCAGGTAAATGGTTATTCACTACGCCGGTGCTCACTGATGGGGTACACAACATCGTGGTATCGGTGACCGATAAAGCCGGTAATACCGCCCAGACTACGCTCGACTTTACGGTGGATACGACACTGAATATGCCACTGATTGATCTGATCAGTGACAGCGGTTACCTCACTAACGACAATCTGACAAATGATGCCACGCCGAAATTTGAAATATCCAACGTGGATAGCGATGTCTGGTCCGTAGTGGTCTTGCTCAATGGCAAATCTTATCCGGCAAGCCGCGTGGACGGAACATGGGTATGCCAGATCCCGGATGCCGATGCGCTGAGTGATGGCAACTATGTGGCAGAAGTAAGAATCGAAGATCAGGCCGGGAATACGCGATCAGGCTCGTTAAACTTCGTTATCGATACGGTTTGCCCTTCACCGGTTGTCTCGCTGAGTGACGCCGACAACAGTGGTGATAAGAGCGATAACATCACGAATGTTGCGCAACCTCGTTTGATCATCAGCGACATGCCTGAAGATATTTATCAGGTCAGCGTGACGCTGGGCGGAGAAACATGGCAAATCGAGCCGCAGGCGGGGGGCTGGGATGTCCCGCAAAGTCTGGCAGACGGAACCTATTCCGCCGTGGTCAGCTTCACCGATAAAGCCGGCAATACCAGTTCAACGACCTACAGTTTTGTCGTCGATACCACCGTGCAGTCACCGGGGCTGGTGCTGCTCGATGATACCGGCAGCAATGTGACCGATAACCTGACCAATGTCACCGCACCGAGATTTGAAATTACGGCAGCGGAACCGCTGGTTTCAGTCCGGGCCACGCTTAACGGTATTACGGTCAATGTAGAGCAACAGGATGGACGCTGGATATATACGGCAGAAAGCCTTGCCGATGGCAGCTATACCCTGCAGGTCGAATGGGTTGATATTGCGGGTAACCATGTGACGGATGATCTGACGTTCACGGTTGATACGCAAATTCCAACGCCGGTGATCGATCTGAGCACGGACAGTGATTCAGGTAGCTCTGCGTCAGATAATATTACCAACGATCCTCAGCCTGTCTTTGTGATCAGCAACGTACCGGATGATGTTGATGCGATCAGGGTGAACATTAATGGTACGAGCTACATCGCCACCATGAATAGCGCTGACCAGTGGACCGTTCGCCCCAATAACCTGCCGGATGGAGAGTATACCGCCACGGTCATCATGACCGACAACGCGGGTAACCAGGCTGAAAACAGTATCAGTTTCGTGATAGATACGCAGATCGCCTTGTCGATGGAAATGGATCCGGCGTCAGATACCGGCGTTTCACACACTGATCATCTGACCAACGATGTGTCCCCGACTTTTTCAGGCAACACCGAAAGCCATGCGCAGATAGTCATCAGTATCAAAGACAATAGCGGGACAGTCATGCAGAACGTTGAGCAGCAGGCGAATGCGGACGGCAGCTGGAGCTTCACTGCGGCTGATCTGGCTGACGGGCAGTATACGATTAGTGTGCGGGCCACTGACGTCGCCGGTAACTCGACCGAACAAAGTATGAATTTTGTCATTGATACGCTGGTTGCCACGCCGACTATCGGGCTGACGGAATCTGATGCCAATAACTCCCATGAAGCGCTGGGGCTGGCACCTGAATTCAGCGGCATGGCAGAGGCGGGCTCAAATCTGTCGATTAAAATTGATGGCATGACAGTCGCCAGTGTCACAGTGTCGGCAAACGGGACCTGGGCCTGGACGCCGCCAAGTTCCTTCCTTTCCGGGGACCACGTGATTGCCGTCACGGCCACAGATAAAGCCGGAAATATTTCCTCGGAAACATCCTTTAACTTCATTATTCCGGTGGTCGATCTTGATCCACCGACGGTGATGTTAAGCAACGATACAGACAGCGGCTCACTGGGTGATTTTATCACCAATAATACGAAGCCCGTGATCACGGGGATTACCCTGCCGGGCGTGACAGTCACGCTCTATATCAATGGCGTGGCCGTTGGTGCAGCACAAAGTGACTCCACAGGTCGTTACAGCTATGAGCTGCCGGTAATGGCTGAAGGCACTTACAGCCTGCAGGCAAGCATTATCGACCCGAACAGTCAGGAAGCGCTGCTTTCAGACAGTGCAAATCTGGTGGTCGATACGCACGTAGAACCTTTGGAATGGTCGATTTCCGGCATGACCGATGAAGGCTATATCAGCGACAACACCCCGACGGTAAGCGGGATATCCGAGCCCGGGGCGAAAATTAAAATTTATGTTGATGGCAAATTTGTTATTGAAACCTCGACGTCCAGTGACGGAACCTGGTCGGTCAGGCTTCCTGTCATTGGCAACGACGGTTCGCATGAGATTGCTTTTACCGTCAATGATCTGGCGGGAAATACGATGCAGATCGACCCGACGCCCCTTATTCTGGACTCCTATATCTCTCCGCTGACCCTTACTCTGCGGGAAAGTGACGATACGGGCAGCAGTTCAACCGACCTGATCACCAATAAAACCACGGTGAATCTGGAAGGGGTGGCCGAGGCCGGTGCGGTGCTGACTCTTTACGGAAAGGATGGCTCGGTACTGACCACATTAACGGTGGGAGACGACGGACAGTGGAGTTACAGCGTTGAACTGAGTGAAGGGGCCAATACGTTCATTGCGATAGCTGAGGACAGTGCAGGTAACAAAGTCCAAAAAGACATTATTATTCAGTGTGACACGCATAACAGTATCAGTGATGTGGCGCTGGCCCGTGAGAGCAACAGTGGCGATATCGGTGATATGGTGACCAACGATAAGACGCCAACCTTATCGGCCATGACCGATCCGGGCGCTTCGGTGGATATTTATGTCAATGAGGTGAAAGTCGCCACGGTTGTCGCTGACGCCTCTGGGCTGGCCAGTTATACCTTGCCGGAAAGCGAGGACGGTAACTACAACGTGACGTTTATCTCCACCGATGCGGCAGGAAACACCGTCACCAGTGCCACCTCCGTTGTGGTGATTGATACCGCGGTGAGCGGGTTCGAGATGACTGCGCCACCGGAGCTGATTAATTCCCGTGCTCTGGAACTGACCGGGACCGGGGAAATTAACTCAACGGTTACAATACGGGTGAACGGTGCGGTTATCGGCCGTGCGTCGGTTGATGCCGAAGGTAACTGGAATATGCCGGTCGTGCTGGGGGAAGACGGTGAATATATTATTTCGGCTACCCTGACCGATATCGCAGGGAATGTTGTGGCGGGTGAAGATTATCCGGTGACGCTGGACAGCCATACCGATTATCCCACCATTTCGCTTAATGATGAGACTAACTCCGCATCGAAGGGCGACAATATCACCAATATTAACCCGCCTGCCTTCCACGGGACGGCGGAAGCGGGCGCGACAATCAATATCTTGGTTGATGAAGTGATGGTAGCAACCACAGTCGCTGACGCTGACGGAAACTGGTCATGGACCTACCCCGACACCATGAATGACGGTGAATACTCTGTGCGTGTTATTGCAGAGGATGCGGCGGGAAATACCGCCGAGTCAGCCCGTATCCTGGTGACGATTGATACCGAGACAGACATTCAAATCCAGGGAATGGCCAACGACGGGGGTTACTATGCCAACGACTATTATACCGGTTTTACCCGGCCGACCTTTAATATCACCGGCGAAAAAAACCAGCCAGTATCGGTCTACATTGATGGTGAGTATGTAGAAACAATTACGCCGGGTTCGATCAATTCAACCTATACCGTGCCGGCGGATCTGGACGATGGTTCGCATTCTATTCGTTTTGAAATAACAGATGCGGCAGGGAATACGGCGTCGACCGAGTCCCGTAATTTTACCATCGATACCGTCAATGATACGCCAATCGTGTTGACGACGATCAACGGTCAGCCTGTTGAGACAATCACCGTCGGGGACGTGACTTATCTGACGGATATCACCACCAACGCCACCCTGACCGGGAAGGCCGAAGCCGGAAGTTACCTGAGCATCACGGTGAACGGGTTAACGGTTAATCAGTTCTGGGTCGGGGAAGATGGCAACTGGACGGCCAGCATCAATAAAATGGTGCTTCAGGATGGTGAACTGAATATTAAATTCAATTCGACCGACAAAGCCGGTAATGAGAAAGAAACCAGCATGGTGATTGTTGTTGATACCCGCATTGACGCATTCAGCGTCAATGTTGAAGACAATAAATCCACCACCGCTGACAAATGGGCGCTGAACAACCAAAACGTCACCTTCTTTGGTCGCGGGGAGGCTGGCTCGACGGTGACCGTATTCCTGGCGGGTGTAGCGGTTGCTTCCGTGATGGTTGCTGCCGATGGCACATGGGCAATGGAGCCGACCCCGCTGGCTGACGGGAATTATTCCCTGAGCTTTAAAATTGAAGATCCCGCAGGCAATACCCAAATCATCAGTCACGATGTCACCATTGATACCCAGGCACCGGCTGTGCCGGTGGTTGACACCTCGGTCTTTATTGACGGTAGTGGTCTGTGGGTCATGTCCGGGACTGCTGAAGCGGGCAGTAAGTTAGTGGTTGAAGATGAAACTGGGAAGGTTATCGCCAGCGTCACTGCGGACAGCAACGGCAACTGGAGCACGGTGTTTAATTATCCTGATGGCGGGAAAGTAACCCTCCATGCTGAAGATGCGGTGGGTAACATCAGCCCGGACGTGACTTTTGATGAGATGCGTGCGGTGCCAGCCCTGACGCTGGATATTGCCTCCGACAGTGGCATTATCGGCGACATGATCACCAGCAACACTATGCCGACGCTGTTGCTGCAAAACATCGAAAGTGATGTCACCCAGGTTGTGGTTACGCTAAACGGACAGAGTTATAACGCGTTACAAAGTGGTCAGGGCATCTGGAGCCTGACATTTACCGAACCGCTGCCGGAAGGCCGCTGGTCCGTCATGGTCACCGCAACGGATGCCGCCGGTAACAGCCAGTCTGCGACAGTGATGCTGGAGATTGATCACTCTCTGTCATTACCGGAGGTGGTGCTGGACGGAATGTCTGACACGGGTAGCGTGGGCGATATGCTCACCAATAACGCGACGCCGACACTGGTATTGCAGGACATTGATGCGGATGTTACGCAGGTTATCGTGACCATCAACAGCCAGACCTATAACGCGGTGCAGGGGGAAGAAGGCGGGTGGAGCCTGACGCTACCGGATGCGCTGCCAGAAGGCACCTGGCCGGTAACGGTCACGGTGACGGATGATGCGGGCAACAGTCAGACCACCGTGACTGAACTGACGATTGACCAGTCGCTCTCGGTGCCTGTGGCAGCGATGGAATCCGATACCGGCGGTGATCACATTGTGAATGACAACACGCCAGGCTTTATTTTGACTGACGTTGATGCCGATGCCGACAGCGTGACGGTTAACGTTAATGGTAACAACTATGATGCGCTTAAAAGTGATGACGGCGAGTGGAGCTTTACGCCACCTGAGCCTCTGACAGACGGTGAGTATCAATTAGTGATAACCACGACCGATGTAGCAGGCAACGTTAGCCACAGCGAACCTTTTGATTTCATTATCGATACGCAGATTGACACTTTTGACGCCCGGCTGGTTAACAATGAAGGCGATCAGCCTGATGAATGGCGCAGTGAAAGTCATACGCTCGACATTGCCGGACAGGGTGAAGCCGGGGCGACGGTATCGGCGAGCATTGATGGCGGTGAAGCCATCCATATTCAGGTGGATGAACAAGGGGACTGGTCATTACAGATGAGTGACATTGCCGATGGTACGCACTCACTGCAATTGGGCATTGTGGACAAGGCCGGTAACACACAACAGATCGAGTACAGCGTTACCGTCGATACGTCGTCGGCTCTGCTCATGGCAACGATGCAGGATGAACCTGAAAGCGATACAAACGATTCAGTAAGTCATGATCAGGCTGCTGCAGTCATGAGTGCTGAAATAATGACAATCACACCTATTGATAATACGACACATGATGATCAGCAGGTCGATCACCCGTAATTAACATGCCTCTGCTGTGGGTACAGCAGAGGTTTTTTGAGTAACAAACCATGAAAGCTGAATTTGAACAGTATGATTTAGGGCTGTCCGGTGCATTAACGTATATTGCGCGAAACTACGGCGCTAAAATTGAAATTAGGGAAGGTGATAAAGAAATATCACTGACCGAATATCATAAAAATGATGTTGAACATGACACACAAATTAAAAATTATTTCCTTTCATTAGGGTTGTCAGTTTCTGCAGTGCAATTTAGCCAGCCAGATGATTTGCTTAATGAAAGCATGCCGCTTTTGCTGCTGACTGCTGAAATGCAGTGGCTCATTTG
>NZ_JAFMOS010000573.1 GCF_019049755.1 Rahnella perminowiae | reverse complement strand
AATTTATTCAATTGTGGCGTTCTAATAACCCACGGTTGTAGGAGAGATATGATGACGGATAAAGTCCGTATTGACAGTTTAGGTGCGAATTCATTAAACGGAAACAATGAAACCTATTTGGCGAGACAAGCTGAATTTGAATCGAATGTTCGGAGCTATCCACGTAAATTGCCTCTGGCAATTGCGAAGGCCAATGGCGTTTGGATCACTGATGTTGAGAATAATCAATATCTTGATTGCCTGGCTGGCGCGGGTACGCTTGCTCTTGGACATAATCATCCGGACGTGCTGCAAAGCATCCAAAATGTCATTACCAGCGGCTTGCCGTTACATACACTGGATCTGACAACCCCGTTGAAAGATCAGTTCTCTGAATACCTGCTTTCTTTATTGCCACAACAGGGCAAAGCGTATTGCCTGCAGTTCACCGGTCCTTCAGGCGCGGACGCGGTTGAAGCTGCCATGAAACTGGCTAAAAAAGTCACCGGCCGTAGCGGCATTATCAGTTTCTCGGGTGGCTACCACGGTATGACTCATGCCACGCTGGCAGTGACCGGTAACCTGTCTCCGAAAGAAGCGGTTAACGGCATGATGCCGGAAGTGCAATTTATGCCTTATCCGCATCAGTACCGCTGCCCGCTGGGTATTGGCGGTGACGCTGGCGTTAAAGCCTTAACCTATTACTTCGAAAACCTGATCAACGACGTTGAGAGCGGCGTTCGCAAACCTGCGGCTGTCATTCTGGAAGCGGTTCAGGGTGAAGGCGGCGTGAACCCGGCTCCGGCTGAGTGGTTGCAGCGCATCCGTAAAGTGACTCAGGAACACGGCATTCTGCTGATCCTCGACGAAGTTCAGGCCGGTTTCTGCCGTACCGGTAAACAGTTTGCGTTCGAACACGCGGGCATTGAGCCGGATATCATTGTGATGTCTAAAGCGGTCGGCGGCGGTTTGCCACTGGCCGTGCTGGGTATCAGGAAAGAGTTCGATGCCTGGGCACCGGGTCACCACACCGGCACCTTCCGCGGTAACCAGTTGGCGATGGCCACCGGCCTGACCACGCTGAAAATTCTTAAAGAACAAGATATTGCCGGGAAAGTGGCTGCACAGGGCGAGTGGCTGAAAGGCAAACTGGCTGACATGCAGAAACGTTATCCGGTGATAGGTCACGTACGCGGTCTGGGCCTGATGATTGGTATCGAAATCGTCAAACCAAACGAAGCGCAGGATCACATGGGTTGCTACCCGGCTGACGGCGAATTGTCTGCATTGTTGCAGAAAAAATGTTTCGAAGCTGGTCTGATCCTCGAACGCGGCGGCCGTAATGGTTGCGTGCTGCGCCTGTTGCCTTCCCTGCTGATCACTAACGATGAGCTGGGTATTTTCCTCGACAAGTTTGAGCAGGCGCTGTTAGCGGCTGGCGTCAAACCTGCCTGAGCGGAGTAAGAGATCCTGATGTCCGAGTTAAACCCGATTCTGGCAGGCTCAGCGCAAAGCACTGAAGCCTACCAGCAGGCCATTGCACAGAGCAGTGAAGCGGTTGTGCAGTGGCTGCAACAACCTGAAATGTATCAGGGCAAAACCGTTGCTGAGCTGCGTGAACGTATCAAGCTGGACTTCAATCCAAACGGTCTGGGTAATCAGGCCGCGATTGAACGTGCGATTGAGTATTTTTTGAAAGACAGTTTGTCTGTGCATCATCCGCAATGTGTTGCGCATCTGCATTGCCCGAGCCTGGTGGTCAGCCAGGCTGCGGAAGTGCTGATCAACGCCACCAACCAGAGCATGGACTCCTGGGATCAAAGCCCGTCAGCGACCATCATTGAGATGAAGCTGATCGAATGGCTGCGTACGCAGGTGGGCTATCAGGCTGGCGACGCAGGCGTGTTCACCAGCGGCGGTACTCAGAGCAATCTGATGGGCCTGATGCTGGCACGTGACGCCTTCTTTGCACGTCAGGGGCATTCCATTCAGCAGGATGGCCTGGTGGGCAATCTGCGTAAAATTAAAGTGTTATGTTCTGAAAACGCGCATTTCTCCGTGCAGAAGAACATGGCATTGCTCGGTCTGGGCTATCAGTGCGTTACGCTGGTGAAAACCGATGAGTTTGCCCGTATGGATCTCAACGATTTGCGCGAAAAAGTGGTACAGGCACAAGCTAATGGCGATCAGATCCTGGCCATTGTGGCAACCGCCGGGACCACTGACGCGGGTGCTATCGACCCGCTGCGTGCTATTGCTGAACTGGCGGCAGCGCATCAGATTTGGGTGCATGTGGATGCGGCATGGGGCGGTGCGTTATTGCTGTCCGAAAAATACCGCGACTATCTGGACGGCATCGAGTTGGTGGATTCCATCACGCTGGACTTCCACAAGCAGTTCTTCCAGACCATCAGTTGTGGTGCATTCCTGCTTAAAGAAGAGCGTCATTATGAGCTGATGCGATATCAGGCGGCTTACCTGAATTCTGAATTTGACGAAGCAGCTGGTGTACCGAATCTGGTATCCAAATCTCTGCAAACCACCCGTCGCTTCGATGCGCTGAAACTGTGGATGGGGCTCGAAGCATTAGGGCAGAAGCAGTACGCTGCGATCATCGATCACGGTGTGTCACTGGCGCAGGAAGTCGCGCAATACGTGACGTCTGAAGCTGCGCTGGAACTGGTGATGAAGCCACAGCTGGCGAGCGTTCTGTTCCGTTATCGTCCGCAGACACTTGCGGGCAGCAGCGATGCGGCAATCGCATTGCTGAACCAGAAAATCGGGGATGCGTTGCTGGAATCCGGCCGTGCGAACGTGGGGGTAACCGAGCATAACGGCGTCACCTGCCTGAAACTGACTTTGCTGAACCCGACGGTCACGCTGGAAGATGTGAAAGTGCTGCTGGCGCTGGTTGAGAAAACCGCACAGGACATACTGAACGCATAAGGTTCATTTTGCGTTAACCCGCAGCAAAAACCGGTGATATGAAAGTGTCACCGGTTTTTTTACGTCTGACAGATGTCGTAACTAAGATAATTCTTAATGCGGAATGACAGGCAAAAAAGAACCCACCGCATGGGTGGGCTATTTAAGGGTATGGTGCTTATGGTCTGCTGCTCTTTCGTCAGCTGATCTAAGAGTAATCCCAGACCCGCCTGTAATTCAAGTCATCGTCAAAAAAGAGCCACAAAGAGCACATATTTCTGGAAGTCAGAACGCTTTTTAGCCTCATCCTATGCATCCTACAGCACCTGCGTTATCCGTTTCGGGCACCGATTATCAGCGCGGTAACCAATGCAATTGAAACGAACGACATATAACCAATCACTAAAGCTCTTTTCATAATAAGCACCTCAGTTGAACGTTTTTCAGGACATCGGACTCACGCCAGAAATCATAGTAAACCGGACTGAATATAATATAAATACCGATAACGTAAGACATCAGCAACGTTTTTCCTTTACCGTCACCCCCGGTTTTTGCCGAACTTTCCTATTCCTGGTTCTATGCTGACCCGTTTTCTATACTGAAGGTTTGTGATTAATTCCGGGAGGGAAGATGAAGTTTTTATCACATTTCGATTTTATCGCGCTGGTGATGACACCGGTGTTCTGGACCGGCGTCGCGACGATGTGCGTGGTCACGCTTGTCACGTACTGGCTGCTGAGCTGGCTGGTGTCATTCTTGCGCAAAGGCATAAAACGCTGGGGTGAGGTCAATGCGGCCAGCCACCGTATCCGTTTTATTCTGGGCGAGATCCTCAACCGGACGAGCAATTTACTGCTTTTCGTTGCTGCTTTTTTGTTCAGCCTGCGGTTTGTTAATCTGCCCGATAATCTCTACAACACCATCAGTCATGCATGGTTCCTGGTGCTGGCGTTCCAGATGGCACTGTGGTTGGATCAGGCCGTTGTCTCGTGGTTACGTCATATTATGCGTCAGCCCGGGATGAACAAAAATCCGGTAACGCTGGTGATCACCGGGCTGATTTTCCGCGCGGTAGTGTGGTCAGTGATGTTGCTGTCGATATTGGCGAATGTGGGCGTGAATATTACCGCGCTTGTCGCCAGCCTGGGCGTGGGCGGTATCGCTATCGCGTTGGCGATCCAGACCATTCTCAGTGATGTATTCGCTTCCTTATCTATCGGTTTTGATAAGCCTTTCGAAATTGGAGATTTTGTCGTTTTTAATGATGTTGCCGGTACTGTCGAACATATCGGTCTTAAAACGACGCGGATACGCAGCCTGAGCGGGGAACAGATCGTTTGCGGCAATGCTATTCTGCTCCAGCAAACGCTGCATAATTACAAACGCATGCAAACCCGGCGTATTGTTTTCAATTTTGGCATCGCGATTAATACGCCGCCGGAAAAGCTGCGCATTATTGGTGATCTGGTAAAGGAAATTATTATCGATATCGGCGAAACCAAGTTTGACCGTGCGCATTTGCTTGGTTTTGGTACCGATCGCCTGAATATCGAAGTGGTCCATATCGTCAATACTGCCGATTATAATAAATACATGGATATCCAGCAGGAAATTAATATCCGCATTATTGAAAAGCTGATCGAACACGGGATCGAAATGGCATTGCCGAATATGATTGTCAGAACGCAAGCTGAACCTGAAAACGGCAGACTGGACGTCACCCGTGAAGAAAAACGGGCTTGATCAACGGGAACACCGGGTTACTGCAAACGCACCTCATTTCCCGGTGCCTTATTCTTTATAAGGGATAATCGATATTTTCCCGTTGTTTTCTAAGATGGCGAATTTAATCTCGTTGAGGTTAACTATCCCTTCCTGCTGGCGAGCCACTACCAGGATTTCATCTTCGGAAAGGGAGCATTTACGCAGTCGCTGATCGAGGACTTTGCCATTCTCGATGAGGATAATAGGAGAGCCATTAAGCCATAAATCAAGTTTAGGAATTTTGTTTTCCAGAATTCCTAAACCTTTATCGATGAAAATCAGTGTTCCGATAGTGATCATCGCGCCCGTAATGGAGAAGTCTTCCCCAAGCAAGGCCTGTTGTGTAGCCTCACTGATAATCAGCACCAGTATAAAATCAAAAATAGTCATTTCGAGCAGTGTCTTGCGTCCTGAAATTTTAAAAATAATAAACAGGAAAACATACATAATGGCTGCTCTGAGGACATTTTCCATTTTGACCCCCTAAGGAAAAACAATCTGTTTGAAGATAAAAGGCGAGTTATTATTTGCCGTTACAGAGAGCGTATAGATCCCAAATTCCCTTGGTTTAAGTGTGAGTTGCACGCTACCTTTATTCGCAACGCCGGGGTTGTTCGGGTAGATGATCATCGTGCCGGGGCTACGGTGTATCACGGCACTTTCGGGGCTGACGTTAATAATGTCATATTCATTCACGAATTTTCCACTGAGGGTAATATGATCGCTTTTCTCTTGCTTAACGGGATAGGCAATAATCAGCGGTGACTCGGTGTCGCTGCGCAGGTATTTTTCATAAGTGATTTGTGTCGAGGTCGGATCGTTTTGGTAGAGTGAATCGCTCAGCCAGCCCTGAGAAAACCCTCCCAGCAAGGCATAAAGAATAAACAAACCCAGCAGAAAAAAACCAATGCGCTCAAGCCGCCAAGCGGTTTTGATCCATTTAATGTTTTCTTCTACAGGCGTGGTCCTTTGTTCAAACTGATGTTGATCATCTTTGTCCATGTCGCTTTTCTCTGGTGAAGAGGTTGCGTTAAATTAGTGTGTCTGTTCCCGTGGTTTTGTCATACATGACGACATGTCGAAGATCATCGTGTCAGGTAGAAAGCCGGCTTTCCTCTGCCATGTTGCCCTGTTTGCATCCTGAAACTTTCGCAGGGGGAACACTTCTTTGATTAGCTTAGTCTTGATGATGTAAATAAGTCAAAATTAGGATTATTCTCAATGCTTGAGTATTAGCCTTTAATTTCAATATTAAAATTCCTGTGCTTAAACCTGCATATTTCCAGGTGAGAAATATAGCGTATTTTTGACACTCTATAAGGGTGGGCTAGACTGAATACTCTCAGTGATCATTATTTACTATTCTCTTAACCGGTCTGAATAAGACCTGAAAGGAAAATTAATCATGAGAGCATTGACTTATCACGGCCCGTACAAGGTCAGCGTTGATAACATGCCTGACCCGGTACTTCAGGCCAGCGATGATATCATCCTGAGAGTGACGGCAACGGCAATATGTGGTTCTGACCTGCATCTCTACCACGGGAAAATACCGGGCACCCACCATGGCGATATATTTGGTCATGAATTTATGGGTGAAGTGGTGGAAGCCGGAGCGGATGTTACTGCCGTCGCTAAAGGTGACCGCGTCGTTATTCCTTTTGTTATTGCCTGCGGAGAATGTTTTTTCTGCAAACTCAACCAGTATGCCGCCTGTGAAACCACTAACCCCAACAAAGGTGCGGCGCTTAACCCCAAAAACATCACCCCCCCGGCGGCGCTGTTTGGCTATAGCGACCTGTACGGCGGAATTCCGGGCGGGCAGGCTGAATATGTGCGGGTGCCAAAAGCGAATGCCGGGCCTTTTAAAGTCCCGGACGGATTAGCCGATGAAAAGGTGCTGTTTTTATCAGATATATTACCCACTGCCTGGCAGGCGGTTAAAAATGCCGGACTGATGCCCGGTTCGAGTGTGGCGATTTTCGGTGCGGGGCCGGTGGGGTTGTTAAGCGCAGCCTGCGCCCGGCTGGCGGGCGCTGAACAGATATTCATGATTGACCATCACCCCTACAGGCTGGCGTTTGCTCAGGAGCGGTATGGAGTGATCCCGATTAATTTCGATGAAAATGACGATGCGGCAGCCTGGATTATTGAGCACACTGCCGGACACCGCGGCGTTGATGCGGTAATCGATGCCGTTGGTTTTGAAGCCAAAGGCAGCCTTACCGAAACCATTTTGAGCAATCTGAAGATTGAAGGCAGCAGCGGGAAAGCGTTACGCCAGTGCATTGCTGCGGTACGCCGCGGCGGGATAGTCAGCGTACCGGGTGTCTACGCGGGCTTTATTCACGGTTTTTTATTTGGCGATGCTTTTGATAAAGGGCTGACCTTTAAAATGGGGCAGACGCATGTTCATGCCTATCTTCCTGATCTGCTGATGTTAATTGAATCCGGACAACTGAAACCGGAAGAAATCGTGACGCATCATATGCCGCTGGAAGATGCCGCGAAAGGTTATAACATCTTCGAAAAACGGCAGGAAGATTGCCGGAAAATCATTCTGTTACCCGGCACGCCTTCCCGCGCATCCGTCGCATAGACCTGTCGGTAACGTGAAGTTCCACCTCCGTTAAGAGGAGGCGGACGCTATCAGGATGACAGGAGCAAAACCCGGCCAGACCGCCATATCTATCTGGTTGTTTAGCGTAATCTCTTTATCGCTGAACAGCTCCCGGTAGGGCCGGTAAGCAAGATGGGGCGGCAGTACGATTTCCGTCTGCGGGAATCCCCGCGCGGGTAAACCCAGTACCAGACGCGGTGCCGCAATAATGACGGCCTCGTCATTACTCACCCGCGCAAACGCGATAACGTTTTCGGCGTGCTTCCCGGTTGCACTGAGCGGAACATAGTCGCCCTGCTGAAACAACGCAGGCTTTTGCTGGCGAAGCCCGGCGAGCGTTGCCACGACGTATTGTTTCAGCTGGCCGTTCAGCCAGTATGCCTGCTGGTTCCAGGCCGGTTTTTCATCCTGCCTTAACCGCTGTTCCAGCCGGGTGAAATCCGGCAAACGGCGGTTATCGGGATCAACAAGACTGAAATTCAGCGCCTCGCTGCCCTGATAGATATCCGGTACGCCGGGTGCCATGAGTTTTATCACCGTCTGGGTCAGGCTGTTCACCAGTCCGGCCTGAATAAATGGCTGGATCGATGTATGGAAATCTTGCAGGAAGAGCCGGTTTGCCGGTGAAAGCAAATGATGCGCGTAATCCAGCACCGCCTTTTCATAGTCTTCGTTATTGTCATCCCAGCTCGTGCGCAGCTTGGCTTCACGCAGTGCTTTTTCGACAAAACTCTGAAATCGGTCGTCGAGTTCCTGCAAACCCTGTTCATCCTGAGGTGCCAGGGTAGCCGGCCATGCGCCCGCCAGCGCCTGATAGAGCATCCATGTCAGCGCAGGGCGTGGTGCCGGGCCATCGGGAAGTATTCTCACCTTTGACTCGTTCATCCGGTGCCAGCGTTTCACGCAGGCGGCCCACTCCTGCGGGGCTTCAGTCAGCGTAAACAGTCTGGCGCGGGCATCTTCACCCCGTTTGGTGTCATGCGTGGACGTTGCGGAAAGCGCTTCCGGTTGCTCTTCGCAGCGTTTTATCATCTCCGTATGGAAGCGGCTGAGGGAGAAGGTGCGAATTAACGGTTCCGCGCCCACTTCGTTCAGCGCCAGCTCCATGTTCTGACGGAAAAAAAGCGTGTCTTCCACCGATTTAGCCATCAGCGGCCCGGTCAGTTGCTGGAAACGTGTGCGGAATAAACCGGCCTGCGATGCTGCCGCCGCGGAGGTTTCTCCACAAAGAATACGCACCAGAAACGCGAGAATTTCAGCCTGAACAGGAAGAATCGTGGCGCTGACCTTACGCAGTATCTTGTGTAAAAGTGCCGCGTCTTCCGCAGGCATGCCCCGTGGTGTGCCGTAAGTGCGGTACACCGGGAAAGCGATCAGTAATTCGCGCAATGCGGTGCGGATATCATTTTCTTCATACGGCGCGTCTTCTGTCCCGGCAATATCGGTAGCCAGTTTCCAGAGTGCAGTGAATTCACCTTCGAAATTTTTTTCCACCATCATCAGCTTGGCCGCGCGAAGTTCGTTGCGCAGGTCCACCGGCTTGCCCACCACGTTATCGTAAAGCTCGCTAAGCACTGCAATATTCTCATCATTAACCAGCACATCCGAAAGCGAGGCAATAAACTCATAACCTGTCGTACCGGAAACCGGCCAGTCCGGTGGCAGGCGCTCGCCTTTGCCCAGAATTTTCTCGACCGTGATATAGCAGTCAGGCCCGGCTTTTTCCCGCAGGCGTTCAAGATAAGCTTTGGGATCGGCAAGACCATCCACATGATCGACCCGCAGGCCATCGACCACTCCCGCGTGGACCAGTTCGAGGATCAGCCGGTGCGTATCATCGAAAACGACGTCATCTTCTACACGTACCCCCGCGAGACCTGTGATCTCAAAAAAGCGCCGGTACGAAAGCTCGCGGGGCGCATCCCGCCAGCACATCAGCCGGTAGGGCTGGCGTTCGTGTAATGCGGCCAGTTCTGTTTTGTTCAGACCGTCTGTGTTATCTGCCGTGAGGGTGCCGGGCGCAACAGGATAATACGTCCCAAAATAGTCGAAAGCGGGCTTTCCAGTGAGGGGATCAACCTTGAGCGTAATCTCGCCTTTTTGCAGCGCATCCTCAAAAGAATCCCCGAGGAAAGGCAACGTCAGCCGACGCGACCAGTCGATATCAAAATGGCGTGCATAGCGGCTCTTTTCGCCATGTTCAATGACATCACGCCACCAGGCATTTTCGGGTGAGGCAGCCATATGATTGGGCACAATATCGAGGATCAGTCCGATCCCTGCCGCTTTCAGTGCCTGCGCCATACGGTCGAAGCCTTCGCGTCCGCCAATCGACGGATCAATTTCGTTGGCGTCGATAATATCGTAGCCATGGGTGGAGTCAGACGTTGCCGTAAACACCGGAGAAGCATACAAATGGCTGATCCCCAGCTGTTTTAAATAGGGGATTAGCCCGGTTGCGGTGTCAAAGTTCAGTCCGTTACGGAACTGAATGCGGTAAGTTGCAGTGGGGATTTTCACGGTAAAACTCCTGGCGCAAGACGGACAATAAGGGAGCCGGGTACGGAGGTCACCGTTTCCGGCGGCCAGGCAAAAAGTGTTTCTCCCGGCAGTTCAGGAAGCGGGTGCGTGTCTTCACCGACATTCAGTACCAGCGAAAGTGTGCCTCGGGGGAATACCCATTTAACCGCGAGAAAACCGGCTGAAGTCCCGACAATCTGGCCGACTTCGCCTTTCGCCGGTGTCAGTAAGGGCACGATATGTTTCTGGCGCAACGCCAGCAGCTTGCGGGTCAGTGCCAGTGCGTTTTTGCCTTCGGGATGGGTCAGTTTTTGCCAGTCAAGTTTCGAATTTTCGAAGGTGCTTAGGGCGTTAGGGTCGGGTACGGTTTCGCTGCCGTAATCGCTGTGCCCTTCAAATTCCCGGGCGCGGCCCTCGCGAACTGCCTGCGCCAGTTCACCTTCAAAATCGGTAAAGAACAGGAACGGGCGGGTTTCGCCATATTCTTCGCCCATAAACAGCAGCGGGATATGCGGGGATAGCAGTAAAGCGGCCAGCAGAACGCGCGTACGTTCAGCGCCAGCCAGCGTGATCAGCCGGTCACCGTGTGCACGATTACCAATCTGGTCGTGATTTTGAATGAAATCGACAAAGGCTACCGGCGGCTGCCTGCGGCTGACCGCACCGCGTGGCTCACCGGTTTGTGGTGATTTTTCACCCTGATAGGCGAAACCTTCTGCTAATGCGCGTGCTGCCAGTCTCTCAGGATTTTGCGCAAAGTCCTGATAGTAGGCATGCGTTTCACCGGTGCTGAGAACATGGATGGCGTTATGGAAATCGTCATTCCATTCGGCGGTAAACAGCGGCACGTTGCCATCAGCATTGCGCGGGTGCAAAAAGATCACATTGCGGCTGTCCTCAGTGGTCAGATGCACCGGGCGGTCGGTTATCTCTTCGCGAATTCGCTCGGCGATTTCGATCAGAATATGCGGGGAAGAGGTGTCTTTCATCTGGTCGATGGCATCAAAGCGCAGGCCATCCAGCCGGTATTCCTTGAGCCAGTACAGGGGCGCTTGCGCAATATAGCATCGGGCCGCTTCATTTCGATAATTGATGCCTGCACCCCATGCCGTTGTGCGTTGCGGATCGAAAAAATCCGGTGCGAGCAGCGGCAGATAATTCCCTTCAGGACCAAAATGGTTAAGCACAATATCCAGTACCACGGAGATGCCGACACCGTGCGCGGCATCGACAAAGGCTTTGAAATCATCCGGCGAGCCGTAAGCGGAGTGAGGCGCGTACAGCAAGACACCGTCATAGCCCCATCCGCGATTACCACCAAATTGTGAGAGCGGCAGCACTTCTATCATGGTAATGCCGGTTTCTGCCAGCCAGGCAAGTTTTTCCTGCGCGGCGCTGAAAGTGCCTTCGGGCGTGAATGTCCCGATATGCATCTCGTAAATGACCGTTTCTTCCCACGGACGGCCTTTCCAGTCAAGATTCTGCCATGTATAACCTGATGACGAGGTCACCAGCGAAGGGCCGTTGACGTCCGCAAGCTGCGCGCGCGAGGCGGGATCAGGAATAGGCAGTCCGTCGGCAAGAATGAACTGATATTCCTCACCGGGAGAAACACCGGTTGCCACAAACTCAAACCAGCCGTTTTCCTTCGGCAGCATGTCTTTGTTTTCGCCGGAAAGTCGCAGGGTCATTTTGTCCTGGCCTGGCGCCCACACCCGAAAGAGAACTGTCCCGGCGGAAATGAAACTCGCCCCCCAGCTTGTCATAAATGCATCGCGTTGCATCGATTCACCTCACAAAAGATTGAGCGATTAAGCAGGCAGTTAGCAAACGAATAATAATGATAGACGAGGATGGGCAGAAGAGGAGCCTGTCGGCTATTATGCCCCGATAAAAACCGGGGCATTAACGGCAAAAATTAAGCTGACATCAGGAAGAAGAGGTGAAAAATACAATGGAAATAACAAAAGAGACAAGGGTCCCGATGAGTAACATGCATTTGTGAGGAGTAAAGAACTTCTTGCCTGCGTTGCCTTTATGCGCCTTCACCAATAGCCACAACATCACAACGCCAACGATTATAAATATAATCCCACCTGCTATACTCGCGACTGGAGCCATATAATTCTCCTTCTTATCGGTAAATTTTAATTATAGCTCAGCATCTGAGAAGCGTTTTCCGATTGATATTAGCGGTCATCACGCAAACTCACATCAGCCGATCTTGTTTGCCCCGCCCGCGGCAGTGCGCAGTTGTGACTGTACTGATGTAGCCAACTGAACGTATAATATACCGCCGCGATAATCGTGTGGCGTCACGCCTTTTTTTACAGTGACTTAAGGTAAATAAACCGTGTAGTAAATCGGTTTCTATAATAATGAATTTCACTTGCAGATGATAATCACACAATACCTAAGGGAATTAAATGAAGTTACTTCATGGTTTACTTTTTATGCTGTCAGTCGTGATGACCGGACAGTCCAGTGCCGCAACCACCACACTGACTGATGTCCTGGGAAATAAAATAACCTTAGAAACCCCGGTGAAAAGAGCGGTATTAGGATTCTATTTTGAAGACTATATGGCGGTCGGCGGTGAGCAAGCGTTTGATCATATTGTCGGTATCTCCCGTGAAGCCTGGCATGGCAAGGTCCCTGCGAACTGGGATATGTATATTAAACACCGCCCGTCCATCGCCAACATTCCGGATATTGGCGAAATCGATCTGCACAACGTGTCGCTGGAAAAAGTGATTAGCCTGAAACCGGATGTGGTCATTTTAGCCAGCTGGCAGTACGCCGCCCTGAAGTATGAAGTTACCCAGCTTCAGAGCCTGAATATCCCGGTTGTTGTGCTCGACTATAATGATCAAACGGTGGAAAATCATGTGAAATCCACGGAGATTATCGGGACATTAACCGGCCAGACCGACCGCGCGAATGAGCTTGCCCGGCTTTATAAAAACAACATCGCGCTGATTGAAGACAGGATCAGACAAGCGAATTTGCCTAAGCCAAAAGTTTATATTGAGTTTGGCAATAAAGGTCCGGCCGAGTATTCATTTACCTACGGCGAAAATATGTGGGGCGTGATGCTGCGTCTCGCAGGTGGTGAAAATATTGCAGCGCCTTTCGTTAAACAGTGGGGCGAAATTAATCCTGAGCAGTTGCTGGTCGCCAAACCGGATGTCATTTTTATTTCCGGCAGGGAGAACAATAAAGTCGATACGGCGTTAGAAATGGGCATCGGCGTTAATGAAGCCGCCGCAAGAGCAAAACTCAACGGATTCGCTCACCGTGACGGCTGGAGTTCATTACCGGCCATTAAAAACGACAAACTCTTCGGGGTTTATCAGGGTGCATCGCGTACGCTGGTCGATTTCACCATGGTACAGTTTATTGCAAAGTCCCTTTATCCTGATTTATTCAAGGATATTGACCCGGTGAAAAACTATCACGATTATTATAAAAAATATCTGCCCGTCATGCCGGTGGGCACCTTTGCATTATCGGCCAGCGGAGAGCCATACTGATTGTGGATGTCGCCTGCTAAACGGTCCCTTTCAATCCGGCCGTAGTCATTAAAGACGGCGCGGAACTGATAAGTTATCCGGTAATATAACGGCTTCCATGACAGGGAGCCGTTTGCTTATGTGCGCCGGGGCGCGGTGCCTGCTCAATAAATATTGTCGTTTCCTGACCGGTACCTTTAAATAATCTTCTTATATTTCCTTTAAAAGAATATGAAAGTTTATTCGTCAATAAAAATATTCCTATTCTTCGGGTAGCTTCAAGGTAAATTTTTTTTAAGCACGATATATTGCCAGCTTGTCAGTTTTTGGGTGCCCGGGAATGTACGAATTTAATTTAATATTACTGCTGCTACAACAAATGTGTGTGTTTTTAGTGATTGCCTGGCTGATGAGTAAAACGCGGTTATTTATTCCGCTGGTGCAGGTGACGGTGCGCTTACCGCATAAGTTGTTGTGTTATATCACCTTTTCCATTTTTTGCATTATGGGAACCTACTTTGGTCTGCATATCGAAGACTCTATTGCCAACACCCGCGCAATTGGTGCAGTGATGGGCGGACTTCTTGGCGGCCCGGTGGTCGGGGGATTAGTGGGGCTGACCGGCGGGATCCACCGTTATTCGATGGGCGGTATGACCGCGCTGAGTTGCATGATTTCAACCATCGCCGAAGGATTATTAGGCGGTCTGGTACACAGCGTGTTGATCAAACGTGGACGCATCGATAAATTATTTAATCCGCTGGTCGCGGCCGGTGTCACCTTTGTCGCAGAAATACTGCAAATGCTGATTATCCTGCTGATCGCCCGCCCGTTTCATGATGCGCTTAATCTGGTCAGCAGCATTGCCGCGCCGATGATGGTGACAAATACTCTCGGGGCCGCGATGTTTATGCGCATCCTGCTGGATAAGCGGGCGATGTTCGAAAAATATACCTCGGCATTTTCGGCCACTGCGCTGAAAGTGGCGGCCTCAACGGAAGGGATTTTGCGGCGCGGTTTTAACGAAGAAAACAGCATGAAAGTGGCACAGGTGCTGCTGAAAGAATTGGATATCGGCGCCGTGGCGATTACCGATCGCGAGAAATTACTCGCCTTTACCGGTATCGGTGACGATCATCATCTGGTGGGCAAACCCATCGCCTCCCAATATACCTGGCGCGCCATTGAGAATGATGAAGTGGTGTATGCCGACGGCAACGAGATGCCTTACCGCTGTTCGCTGCATCCTAACTGCAAGCTGGGTTCAACACTGGTGATCCCGCTGCGGGGTGAAAATCAGCGGGTGATTGGCACGATCAAACTGTATGAAGTCCGCAACCGGCTGTTCAGCTCCATCAACCGGACGCTGGGAGAAGGCATTGCCCAACTGTTATCGGCGCAGATCCTCGCCGGTAAATTTGAGCAACAGAAAGCTTTACTGGCGCAGTCTGAAATCAAACTGTTGCATGCACAGGTGAACCCGCATTTCTTATTTAACGCCCTCAATACGCTGATGGCGGTAATCCGCCACGACAGTGACAAGGCCGGGCAACTGGTGCAGTACCTGTCGACATTCTTTCGTAAGAATCTCAAACGCTCCTCTGAAATTGTCACCCTGGCCGATGAGCTTGAGCATGTGAATGCTTATCTGCAAATTGAGCTGGCAAGATTCCCGTCACAGCTGAAGGTGGATTTACAGGTGCCGGCGGCCTTTTCTGATCAGAGCCTGCCTGCTTTCACGCTGCAACCATTAGTGGAAAATGCCATTAAACATGGGACTTCTCAGCTGCTGAGCAATGGCAATATTATTATTCGTGCTTACAGCGAGGGGGAAAGAGTGATTGTTGAAGTGGAAGATAATGCCGGGTTATATCAGCCGGAAGCAAGCGGTGACGGGTTAGGCATGAGTCTGGTGGATAAGCGGCTGCGTGCGCGCTTTGGCGATGATTACGGTATTACGGTCAGCTGTAAACCGGATGATTTTACCCGCGTCACGTTACGCCTGCCAGCCGGGGGAGTGGTATGTTGAGAGTTCTTGTTGTTGATGATGAGCCACTGGCGCTGGAAAATTTACGTTTACAGCTTCAGGATGAAAGCGACATTGAAATCGTCGGCGAGTGTACTAATGCCATTGAAGCGATCGGTGTGATCCATAAAATCCGCCCTGACATTGTATTTCTTGATATTCAGATGCCGCGTATCAGCGGGCTGGAAATGGTTGGCATGCTCGATCAGCAACATCGGCCGCACATTGTTTTCCTCACCGCGTTTGAGGAGTATGCGGTGCAGGCGTTTGAACAGTGCGCGTTTGATTATCTGCTCAAACCCATACAGGCGGCGCGGCTTCAGAAAACCCTGGCCAGATTACGTCAGGGTTATCAGACGCAGGACGTTTCGCAGTTATCGCAATATCAGCAGCCGCTGAAATTTATCCCCTGTATCAGCAGCAACCGTATCTGGCTGTTACAGCTGGAAGATGTAGCCTATGTGAGCAGCCGGGTCGGCGGGGTGTATGTCACCGGGCAGAACGGTAAAGAGACATTTACGGAGCTGACATTGCGTACGCTGGAAACCCGCACGCCGTTGTTACGTTGTCACCGGCAGTATCTGGTGAACATGGATTATCTGAAGGAAATCCGTCTGGAAGATAAAAACCAGGCTGAACTGTTATTGCGCGATGGTCAGATTGTGCCGGTCAGCCGCCGCTATCTGAAATCGCTGAAAGAGACGGTGGGGCTGTAAACCCCGCCGCTTTTCTTTAGGTCAAATTGGTCAGATTAAGCAGGCTGGTCGCAGCCGCGCAAAGACCTCGCGGATTTCGGTTTCGGGCAACTGCATGCCAATGAAAACTAACACACTGTGCGGTGTTTCGTCCGGTTGCCACTCGCGATCCCAGTCGGCGCTGTACAGCCGCTGCACGCCCTGAAACAACAGACGGCATGGCTGATCGGCTATCCATAACATCCCTTTATAACGCATCAGGTTATCTGCAAAACCGGCGAGCAGTTCTTCCATAACCTTCGATATCGCCGTCAGCGCGACCGGGTAATCCAGCTCCACGACAATTGAAGAGACGGCATTTTGCTCCGGCGCGACGCGGTAGAACAGCGGTCTGGCGGCGACCACGTTCTCCTCCAGCATAAACCCGCGGATATCAAACAGCAGCGCCGGATCGATGTCACCCTGAATCATTCTATAAACCGGTGCACGTGCATTGATTCGTTGCAGCCGCTCTGCCAGTTCAGGGCATTCACCGGCCACATCAGTCTTGGTCAGCACGATGCGGTCAGCATAACCAATCTGCGACTGCGCCAGAGGAAATTGATCCAGCTGCGACATGGCATGAACGGCATCCACCAGCGTGATAACGCCATCTAACACGTAACGCTCACAGATAATCTCATGGGCGAAAAACGCCTGAAGGATCGGGCCGGGGTCGGCCATGCCGGTACATTCAATCATCAGCCGGTCAAACCGCACCTCGCCTTTATCCACGCTGTCCAGTAAATCCAGCAGCGCCGCTTCCAGTTCTCCCGAGCGGGTACAGCAGATGCAGCCATTGGACAGGGTGGTAATACGTGTGGCACGGTCACCTATCAGCTGGTTGTCGATCGGTATTTCACTAAATTCATTCTCGATCACCGCAATTTTCATCTGGTGCTGCGTATGCAAAATCTGGCGTAAAAGCGTGGTTTTCCCTGCACCCAGGAAGCCCGTTAATACTGTGACTGCAATCGGTGTCATGGTTTCATTGTTCTTCATAACAACATCCTCTTCATAACCGCGTCCTCTTAACAACAGCGCATTCCGCCTTTACCGTCTCCGCCATAACGTGCCTGCTGGCGCTCGCGGAAAAATTCCTCGTAGGTCATCGCAGGCGTATCCGGGTGGTTGGTCTGCATATGCAGAACGTAGGTGTCGTAATCCGGTATGCCCACCAGCATACGTGCAGCCTGACCGAGGTATTTCTTCGCTGCACCTAAGTTGTCAAACATACATACTCCTTTGAATTTAAACTGAAAAGCCCCGGATTGCGGGGCTTTCAGAAAAACAATCAATGCCCGGAGGAGAGTTTTATTCCTTCCGCCGGTACCGGCACATAAGGCGTTTCCTTATCGGTACGCTTGTCTGTTTTACGTGCCTGCAGGCAGGCGCGGATACCGTAGAAAATGATGCTGTACACCACAATCAGGAACAGAATACTCAGCCCGGCGTTGGTGTAGTTGTTGATCACAATGTGATGCATATTGCTGATTTGCTCCGGAGTCAGGTTCGCGCCGCCTGCGCTGATGCGTTCTTTATACTGACCGGCCATGTAGAAGAAGCCTTCCATCTGTGCATGGGTGCTGAACAGTTTCAGCCCCAATGCCCAGGTGGTGCAAATAAGCAGCCAGATGGCAGGCAGCAGGGTGACCCAGATATATTTCGTGCGTTTCATTTTCACCAGCACGACGGTAGCGAGGATCAGCGCGACGGCAGCCAGCATCTGGTTAGAAATCCCGAACAGCGGCCACAGACTTTTTACGCCGCCCAGCGGATCGACCACGCCCTGATACAGCAGATAACCCCACAGGCCGACACAGCCTGCGGTACCGATAATCCCGGCGACCAGCGAATCGGTCTTTTTCAGGAACGGGATAAAGTTACCCAGCAAATCCTGCAACATAAACCGTCCGGAACGCGTTCCCGCATCCAGCGCGGTCAGGATGAACAGCGCTTCAAACAGAATACCGAAGTGATACCAGAAGCCCATATCGGCCAGCGGCATAATTTTGTGGAACACATGTGCAATCCCGACGGCAAGCGTAGGTGCGCCACCTGCGCGGTTCAGCACTGAGGGTTCACCGATATCCTTCGCCGTCTGCATAATCTGCTCAGGCGAGATGACAAACCCCCATGAACTGACGGTGGCCGCAGCATGCGCCGTGACGTCTTTCAGCTGCGCCAGGATCATCGGCGCATTATCGCCGCCCAGTTCGTGCAGGTTTGGCATGGTAATGCCCAGACCGGCCGGCGGAGTGTTCATGGCGAAGTACAGACCCGGTTCGATGATTGATGCTGCCACCAGTGCCATCACGGCGACAAAGGATTCCATCAGCATGGCACCGTAACCGATAAACCGTGCATCTGTTTCGCAGGCCAGCAGTTTAGGCGTGGTGCCGGAGGCGATCAGCGCGTGGAAACCCGATACCGCGCCGCAGGCAATGGTAATAAACAGGAACGGGAACAGCGCACCTTTCCACAACGGACCTGTACCGTCAATGTACTGGGTCAGGGCCGGCATCTTCAGTTCCGGATTGAGAATGACGATACCGATCGCCAGTCCGACGATGACGCCGATTTTCAGGAACGTTGCCAGATAGTCGCGCGGCGCCAGGATCAGCCACACCGGCAGCAGGGCAGAAATAAACGCATAACCAATCAGAGTAAAGGTAATGGTAGTGTCTTTGAAGGTCAGCGCCGGACCCCAGTAAGGATCACTGGCGATAACGCCGCCGAACCAGATTGCCGCGACCAGCAGAACAACGCCAATCACTGAGATCTCACCCACGCGACCTGGCCGGATAAAGCGCATATAGATGCCCATAAACAGGGCAATCGGCACAGTGGAACAGACGGTGAACACTCCCCACGGACTTTCCGCCAGCGCTTTCACCACGATTAAGGCCAGCACCGCCAGAATAATAATCATGATCAGGAAACACCCGAACAGGGCGATAGTGCCCGGCACCGGTCCCATTTCTTCTTTGATCATTTCGCCCAGAGACGCACCGTTACGGCGTGAAGAGATGAACAGCACCATAAAGTCCTGCACCGCACCGGCCAGAACCACGCCGGCCAGCAGCCACAACACGCCCGGCAGATACCCCATTTGTGCAGCGAGCACCGGACCGACCAAAGGACCGGCTCCGGCGATGGCAGCAAAGTGGTGGCCAAACAGCACGTTGCGGTTGGTCGGCACATAGTTCAGACCGTCATTGTTGATCACTGCGGGCGTCGCGCGCGAAGGATCGAGTTTCATGACCTTTTGTGCGATATACAGACTGTAATAGCGATAGGCCACCAGATAGACCGAGACAGAGGCCACGACTATCCACAAAGCGCTGATATGTTCACCCCGCCGCAGGGCAACCACGCCCAGACAGCAGGCACCGAGGAGGGCAACAATCATCCACGGTATGTGCTTGAATAATGTTTTTTTATTCATAAATAACCCGGTTATTTTAAAAGGACTCACGAAATACCCTTCTCTGTTTTCTTTATTAAGGATCGCTTTCAGAGAGGCAGGGGCCTGTTTTATGTGCCTGCATAGGGTGCCAAATTCGCGGGCGCGGAGGGGGGAAACTTGGTCAGCGGTCACAGAGGCAGATAAGCGGTTATTACGCGGGATAAGCGGTTCCGGGAGCGATTAATGCAGCAAAATCTGTGATTTAGATCACTGGGTCGGTTACGCGTGAAAGTCCGGACATCGGCGTAACTTTTCTGGCAGAGCCGTCTTTTGGCAGGTAAATTACTCCTTTGCTAAATGATCCGAGGGATCAACCAGACACGTTCAGGGAGTTTTTTATGAAAGGTAAGTTTCCGCAAGACTTTATGTGGGGTGGGGCAACGGCGGCAAACCAGGTTGAAGGCGCTTACGATCAGGATGGCAAAGGGCTGTCGATTGTCGATGCGATCCCGGGTGGTAAAGACCGTTTAAACATCGTTTCCTCCCCGGAGTTTGACTTTACCCTTGATCCTGCAAAATATACGTATCCCAATCATAAAGGTATCGATCACTATCATCGCTTCCGGGAAGATATCGCGCTGTTCGCAGAGATGGGATTCAGGTGTTACCGTTTTTCTATCGCCTGGACCCGCATCTATCCGAACGGTATTGAGCAGGAACCCAACGACGCGGGGCTGCAGCATTATGAGCAGGTGATTGATGCCTGTATCGCACACGGCATCGAACCGGTGATCACGATTTCCCATTATGAGATGCCGCTCCATCTGGCTACAGCATTTGGTGGCTGGAAAAACCGTGAACTGATTGGTCACTTTGAGCGTTTTGCCCGCACGGTGCTTACCCGCTTTGGTCATAAAGTGAAATACTGGATGACTTTCAATGAGATTAACAGCGCGGCGCATTTCCCGATCATGAGCCAGGGGCTGACGGTGAAAACCGGTGCGCTTGAGGCTCAGGCGAAATTCCAGGCGTGGCATAACCAGTTTGTGGCCAGCAGCCTGGCGGTAAAAATAGCCCACGAAACCCACCCGCAAATCCAGATGGGTTGCATGATCCTGTTTGCCACCCATTACGCTTATGACTGTAATCCGGTCAATCAGCTGGAAACCCTGAAAGAGACTCAGGCGTTTAATTTCTACTGCGCCGACGTGCAGGCCGGTGGTAAATATCCTTACTATGCCAAACGGTTGTGGCAGTCGCAGGGTGTCGAACTGGATATTCAGCCGGGTGACTTAGCGCTGATTAAAGAGCATACGGTGGATTACATTGGTTTTAGCTACTATATGTCTTCGACCATCAACAAAACCAGTCCGGACGCGGTTTCGGCACAGGGTAATCTGCTCGGCGGCGCGCGCAATCCGTTCCTCGAAGCCAGTGACTGGGGTTGGGAAATCGACCCGGTTGGTCTGCGCATTGCCCTTAATCAGCTGTACGATCGTTATGAAAAACCGCTGTTTATTGTGGAGAACGGGCTGGGCGCCGTCGATAAACCGGATGAAAACCACTTTATTGCCGATGATTACCGTATCAATTATCTGCGCCGGCACATTGAAGCGATGGCTGAAGCGATTGAAGACGGCGTGGAACTGATGGGATATACCCCGTGGGGGTGCATCGATCTGGTGAGTATGTCTACCGGCGAGATGAGCAAACGCTACGGTCTGATTTATGTCGACCTTGACGATAAAATTTCCGGGACGGGGAACCGTTACAGGAAGAAATCGTTCCACTGGTATCAGAAAGTGATTGAGACCAACGGCGCAGATATCAGCTGATATTCCCCGGCCAGTCCTGAGTACAGTCCGGGTTATGCCCGGACTGTAC
>NZ_JAFMOS010000574.1 GCF_019049755.1 Rahnella perminowiae | reverse complement strand
CTTATTATATCGCGCACATTAACTGTATTTATCCATAATTACTTCACATTATCTCCATCTTTCAAAGTACGATTTTCTTAATAGTTGATATCTAATCCATTAAATTAATAAGGTATTTTCGGAAGATTATTAATCCCTATTGGGGAGAGGCTTTGTTGGGCAGCAACACTTCAGATCCGTTACTATAGCCAAAGTCAGACCAATCCCGCTGCTCACTGCCGGGAAGAGCGATAGACTGCAGAGCCACGCAACAGCTTCTTTATTCAACAGTTCAGGGAACCTCATGCCACAACAGGATCAACTCGACAACCTCTCTAAAGCCAGAATGCTTCTGGCAACCCGCCGTTTTTTAAAACTCGACGAGTGGCTGTTGTCACTGATGCGTGGCTGGCAGAATCAGGGCGAAGGTCAAAGCGATTACGGCCTGCTGATGCACCCGGCGACCCTGTTTACCGGCACGGAATCGCCTGCGCTTAATCCGCTGGAAATTCTCAGCGACTGGGCGCAGCAATGCCCGCAGAGCTATCACGCTCACGTATTACTGGGCATGGTCTGGCATGAAAACGCCTGGTTAATCCGCCGGTCTCAGGGCGAAAATGAGATTGAAGATCACCAGTGGCTCGGTGCGCAGTTGTGTTGCGATTACGCCGTGCTGGCATTATTACGCGCTATCGAATTACATCCGCGACCGACCCACGCATTCCGCCATCTGATGAACCTCAGCGGAGGGTTCGGTGAGCCTTACTGGCTAAAATCCCTTTTCGCGGGCGAAGTACCTAAACCTCTGCATGAGAAGTTCTCGATTCAGGGCAGTGAAATCTGGCAGGCCGGTGTGGCGCATATTCATGCGCTCGGCTTTGAACCCGCCACGCACTGGCCACACATGTTACCCGCCGCGTTACGGCAAACCCGCAAAAACGGTGAAGAAGCGCTGGATTACTGGTTGCGCATGGCGATGTCCGTGCGTCACGCAGACGTCGGCACGATGGAATCCTATCTGTTATTCCATTCCGCTTTCTGGGGTGGCAGCGACGAGCAACAGTTGCTGATCATTGACGGCCCGTTGTGTGCGGAATTCAGTGATGAAGAACGTAACCAGTTCCGTGCGAATGCGCTGTGCGATGCGCTCTCCGGTGATATCGCCGAACGCGAATCGCCAGAGGCGCTGGCACTTGAGCAGCGGCTGGCCACTTTACTGGCCAGCCCGCTCGAGCCTGACACCCGCATCCGGCTGCTGGATCTCGCCGGAATTTGTACGGCGTACTGGCAGGATGATGATCAGGCCGGTCTGGCCGTTTATGACGCGTTATTTGCAGTGTCACCGCAGGCCATGCCCGGCCATTCTGCCCGCATGTTTATTTCCCGTGCTGTGCTGGCAAACGGCCATGAAGAAGGCTTGCCGGTACTTACCCAGTTACTGACCCGCGGCCTCAGCCAGGCCACTGATCCGGTGCTGGTGGCTTTTGCTGCCACGGCGTTGCAATTCGGATTATACGGGCTACCTGCCCGTCCGGAATTAAGTGAAGGGCTGATGGAACATGCGTGGTCGCTTATCCGGCAAGCCGGCGATGAACAGCCGGTCAGCGATCTGGTTACCCTGGCGCATGATATGGCGATCAATGATGATATTGATGCCGCCCATTTTCTGATGACCGGTATGGCGCGCCACGGCAGCGCCATTCATTGCTACGAACTGTATTTCTTCTACCGCAACGGCTGGCATCATGATGTGCCTGAGCATTTTCATAATGACAGTAATGCAATGGATTGTGTCCTCAGCGCCGCCCGCTCCGGCATGGTTCCGGCCATGTTTACCTGTGCTAACGCGCTGCGCGACGGGCTGGGCGGCGAACCGGATTATGAACAGGCGATGCAGTGGTATCAGCGGGCAATGGACGCAGGACATCTGTCCGCCGCTTACTACCGCGCCGGCTGTGCGCTGGATAACGGCTCAGACGCTGAGAAACGTCAGGCCGCAGAGGTCTGGCTACCGGAAATCCTGCATAACCCTGACCATCCTGATCGCGCCGAAGCCGCCTATACACTTGGCATGGCATGGCTGACCGGCACCGGGGTGAAGAAAAACCGTTATGTCGCTGCCAGGTTTATGGAATTTGTGCTTGAACTGAATCCGGCATCTGAGGCCGCGAAGCAGGTTCACGATGACCTCAATGGTTCCCTGCGTGCGAGGATGAATCTTTGGCAGGATAAGCGGAAAGCGGAAATGGAAGATCCGGTAGCGGAGTTTAGATTGCAGGCGCCGCTGCAATAGCGGGCTGATATCTTGGGTTGCCGCCCACGGTGTTGACTTTAAAGCCGCATCAGCAGCGGCGTCCTGCTTACCTCTCCCTCAGGGATTCTTTAACTTTATTCAGCGGCTTAATCAGATAATCCAGCACACTTTTCTGGCCGGTCTTGATGTCCACGTTCGCCACCATACCGGGCACAATCGGGAACTGGCGTCCGGCTTTGTTGGTCAGGAAAGCTTTATCGGTACGCACATACACGCGGTAATAATACTGGTCGCGCTTCACTTCATCCTGCAACGTGTCCGGTGATACCCCTTCAACTTTGCCGTCCAGATCACCATAGATTGATGAATCGTACGCCGAGATTTTTACCGTGGCAGGCAGCCCGGGGCGGATATAGGCGATGTCGCGCGGGTTGATACGGGTTTCGATCAACAGCTGATCTTCAATCGGTACGATTTCCATCAGCTTACCGCCCGGTTGCAGCACCCCTCCCACGGTGGAAACCTGGATATCTTTAACAATGCCGTGAACCGGTGAATACAGCTCAGAGCGCGTAACCTGATCCTCTTTACCGGCCATCACCTGTAATCCGGCATCCAGATCGGCGTTATTTTTCACCTGCTCCTCACGCGCACGTACCGCGTACTGGTTGATTGCATCGTCGATTTTTCCGCGCAGTTCACTGGCCTGACGTTTGAGACGAATAACCTCAACCTGCCCTGCCGCGCCTTTTGCCACCAGCGGTTGCGTCATGTTGATTTCATCATTCACCAGTCTGAGCGACTGTTGCAAATTCGCCACCGTTTCATCACGGTTCTGCTTACGCGATAAATATAACTGACGCTCACGCGCTACCAGCTCCGGCGATTTCATGGTTTCAGGGCTGAATTTCAGCGGCGCGCCGGTCAGTTCTGCACTCAGACGCTCCGAAGATGCGCGAAGTGTCCGCACACGGGAAGCCGCTTCACCGTAGTTCGACTGAGAACGCGTCGGGTCAAGCTGCGCCAGAAGCTGGCCGCGATTGACTACCGAGCCTTCCTGCACCATCAGTTTTAAAATTACGCCGCCGTCCAGTGAATCAATTTGCTGTGCCTTGCTCGATGGTGTCACTTTGCCGGTACCGACCGTCACTTCATCCAGCACGGCAAAACGTGCCCAGACGAAAAACACCAGCAAACTGCCCAGCGTGACCCAGATAATCCACGAGACTTTGCGACTTTCGGCCTCCAGTTCATCATGCAATGTCAGATGTGCCATGCAGTGTCCTTAGCAGCTCAGGCTGCGCCTTGTGTTTTATTGTCACCCACGGCTGCTGCCGCAGCGGGCGTGGTACTGACAGCTTTGGCCAGGATCTGATCACGTGGCCCGTCTGCCACCACCCGCCCGTTATCCATCACCACGATCCTGTCCACCAGTTTGAGCAGTGCCGGACGGTGCGTCACAACAATCAGCGTCCGTCCTACAAGCCAGCTGTGTAACTGGCGGATGACATATTCTTCCAGCTGTTCATCCATCGATGCCGTCGGTTCGTCCATCAGCACCACCTGCGGATTACGCAGGATCATACGGCTTAACATCACCATCTGACGCTGACCGCCGGACAATCCCCGCCCGCCTTCGTTGATAATTTTATCAAGGCTCGATGCGTCGGCCTGCACCATAGACAGCGCGCCGCTGATACGCAGCGCCTGTAGCATTTCCTGGTCCGTGGCATGCGGATAACCCAGCATCAGGTTCTGACGTAACGTGCCGAAAAACAGCCGCGAATCCTGCGACAGATAACCGAGCTGGCGGCGGATATCCGCCGGTTCGACTTTGGTCATGTCAACGCCGTCGATGAGGATTTTTCCCTGTGACGGGCTGGCCTGGCCGGCCAGCAGTTTGAGCAATGTCGATTTACCCGCACCGACTTTTCCGAGGATGGCCACGCGTTCACCCGGTTTGATCTCCAGCTGGCCGATGCCTAATACATTCGGCGCGTTCTCTTTGTCGTAGGTATATTGCAGGTTGCGCACGTTGAAATGGCCGCTGAGCGTCGGGCAATGTGACAGCTCGGCATCAGCGGGCCGGTCAACCGGTTTTTTCAGTAATTCATCCAGTCCGCGCATGGCACTTTTAGCATGCTGCCAGCGGGAAAATACCATGGTCAGTTGCATCAGCGGTGCGATAGTGCGTGATGACAACATGCTGCTGGCGACCAGCGTACCGGTAGTAATGTCACCGCTGAGCACCAGATACACGCCGAACACCAGCATGCCGCCATAGGTCAGTTGCTGCACGGTGGAAGCCCAGCCTGTCAGGCGCGCGCCCCAGACACGTTGTTTCATGCCCACTGCGGCGCTGACTTCATGCGTCTGTTCCCACTGACGCTGAAAATAGGCTTCCGCCTGTAACGCTTTAATGTCTTCGATACCTTCGATGGTTTCCACCAGCACGGCGTTGCGCAGCGCGCTTTCCCGCATGCCTTCTTTTGCCAGTTTAGCCATCGGCCACTGGATCAGAATGCCGGGAATGACAATCAGCGGGATCGCCAGCAGCGGAATAATGACCAGCGGGCCGCCGATGAAAAACATGATGCCAAGGAACAGCAACACAAAAGGCATATCCGCCGCCGCACTGATGGTGGTCGAGGTCAGCAGTTCACGCACCTGATCGATTTCACGCAACTGAGAGATAAAGGAACCGGTGGATTTTGGCCGGTCATCGTTTTTAATATTCATCGCCCGCACGAAAAACAACGAGGAGACTTTCAGGTCGATTTTTTTGCCCATCAGATCTGACACCAGCGTACGCATCAGACGGATGACATATTCCATGGCCGCCGCCAGCACCACCCCGAAAAACAGCACCCATAAGGTCGGGTAAGATTGCGCCGGGATCACACGGTCATACACCTGCATTGAGAACAAAATACCGGCCAGCGCCAGTACATTACCGAGAACGGAGGCCAGTGAAATTTCCGCGATTTTGCGTCCTGAACCACGGAAATTTTCCCAGAACCAGTGTTTTTTATGCGGCTGAACGAACGGGTCGATACGCTGATCCCGCCCGCGTGCGGCAACGCCCACCAGAAAAACCGGGCCGGTGCTTTGCTCAAGCAACATCACCAGTTCGGCGGAACGCACTAAATTGCCGCCGTCGCTCAGCCAGTAATCGACAGTGCCGTCATCGTGCAGATTTTCCAGTACCGCAATGCCGCCCTGTTGCAGGGTAATAATGGCGGGCAATACTTCCTGACGCCAGCGCACCTGATTCCAGCTGACCATACCGACCTGAAGCCCCATCAGGCCGCTGAGCCGGTCCAGCTGACGCCGCAACGGCTGATGTTCAAACCAGCGCATCTGCTGGCGAAGATAAAGCGGATCTGCTGGTTTGCCGAATGTTTCGGCCACGCGCCCCATGGCGCTTATCCAGACGTCGATCGACAAAGGTGCAGGGGCTTCATGACTCATTTCAACCTCGATATCGAATGCTTCTGGTTTATTCCCGTCCTGCCCGATCCTTACAGCGACGGGATGGTGTCACCTGTTTGTTTGTGTCGGTCGATACCTAACATATCGACCAGATTGTCTACGGCAGCGGCATAGCGCACCGTCGCGTCCCAGCCGTCATACAGCGCGCCAATACGCGACGTATCGGCCTGAAAAACGTCCTGCTCAACACTGAGCAAATCGTTCAGACTGCGCTTGCTGAGTTTGTACTCGTCCTGATAGACGCTGCGGGTATGCGTCGCGCTGCCGAACTGTTCCTCGCCCGCGAGCTGGCGCTGCTGACCGCCGATCATGTCGGCATAAGCCGCCGATGCTTTCTGGTTGATATCCAGCTTGGCTTTTTCGACTTCGGCCTGTGCCGCCTGCCGCTGACCTTCTGCCGCGCGAACTTTGGCACTGACCGCCCCGCCCTGATACACCGGCGCATCCACCGCCAGTTGTACCTGATCGTCCCAATAGGAACCGCCACCGCCGCTGTTTTCATAGCGCGTACGTCCTGCCTGCACTTTCAGGGTCGGCCAGTGCTGAGCTTCGGTCTGATTAACTTCCTCGATCGCCGCCTGCTGTTTAGCCTGTGCGGCCCGCACCAGCGTGCTGTTTTCGTAAGGGATTTTGTTGAGGGTGACTTTCTGATCCAACAGGCTTTGCGGCAGATCCGGTAAATTGTCGGAAACCACGCCGGTCAGCACCGTCAGTTGTGCCTGTGCGGAACGTTGCTGGGCGCGATATTGCTCAACCGTGGCTCTCATCCCGGCAATACGCGTTTCTGCCTGCAACACGTCAGACTGCGAACTCAGCCCGGCGTCTGCCCGCAGTCTGGCGGTGTCACGCACACGTTCGAGAGAAGCGATATTGTCACGCGCCGCCAGGCTCAGCGCCTGATAGCGTTTGACCGAGAGATAGGCCTGCAGGGTGCTGAGCGCCACGTCGGTCATTGTGCTGTAAAGCGAATAACGATAGGAATCAGACAGGTATTCCTGCTGACTGATGCTGCCGCCGGTACGACCGAAGTCATACAGCAACTGGCTGAGCTGGACGCCCGCCGACGCGTTGTTGCTCAGGCTCCCTGCCGAGTCGGTCTGATGCGATTTCCCGGCGGTTCCCTGTAAGGAGATTTGCGGGTACCACGCACTTTTGGCCTCATCAAGGTTGCCTCTGCCGACGCGGATTTGCGCCGCCGCTTCTGAAATTTGCGGATTGCGCGCAAACGCCCGCAGGATAGCATCCTGCAACGTCAGGCTGGCACGCATCTCCTCAGTCGGCGCGGCCTGCCAGTTAAATTCCGGCTGTTTAACCGCCGCCATCCCCCCCGAATTCCCTGTTAAAACCGTCAGACACAAGGTGCCCAATATTGCGGTCAGTGACCGCATCACTTTCTTATTTTTCATTACCGACACCACTTAATTACGCCGATTTTTTGTGGGTACTGCTCTCTCCCCTGCGAAGGGGAGAGTTGGGACGGGGTATCAATGGCATCGCAGTCGCCAGCAAAAAACCCTCCCCGCCTCCCCCTTCACAGGGGGAGGCGTACAGAATTAACTCTGCTGTACGTGCAGACCGTGTTGCACCAGAACGTCTCCCAGAGTGTTTGAGGTATCCAAAGATGCGTTGTGATAAACGTCGAAGGTCAGTCCGTCCACCGTACGTTGCCCGGTTTCGTTCCATGCGCCGTCGGTGCCCATTTGCAGATTCACCAGACTGCCCTCGCCCCCCCTGATGATCACTTCGTCGGACGGGTTATCCTTCACATTCAGCGCCTCATGCAGGTTCAGTGAGATGCTGTTAGTGCCGGAATTGCCTAAATCGAAGATATCGATATGTTCAACTTTCAGCCCGAGCAGCGTCAGGTCCAGATGCTGATGGGTGCCCGCCAGCAACAGGGTATCGACACCGGTTCCGCCGTCGATTTGCGAGAAATCGAGGGTATGAACCGAAATGGTGTCATTGCCCGCGCCGCCGAGGGCCACGCCGTCAATGGCCGTCAGATCAATGGTCATACCGCCAATAGAGAATGCTGTATCCGCGTGCGCGATGGTGTCTGCAGTGGTGGTGTCAGGCGTGGTGGTAGTTGAAGAGCTGTTGTCCGCAGTGACCAGCGGATCTGTCAGCGTACTGGTAGCATGCGTCGCTGAAGTATCGCTGGTTGCACTGCTGGTATCGGTGGTGTGAACCGCCGCCAGTGTATGGGTATCGTCCACGGCCAGTGACTGAACGGCCAGGCTGCTGGTCTCTGCCGGCAAGGTAGAACCGACGGTCAGCCCGACATGGGCATCGAATCCGTTACCCGCCGCATCCACCGCTTTCAGTTCCACCACCGCGCCGAGCAGTGCGTTCAGTAAGCCCACCAGTCCGTAGCTGCTCAGCAGCGCACTGGACAGTTTCACTGTCCACGAACCGTCTGCCTGCACGGTCCCTGCCAGCGTATTGCCCAGCAGAGTGACACTGACCAGGCCACCTTGAGCGATGTTGCGGCTGGTCCCGCTCAGTGTCAGACCCTGACCGCCGAGAATGCCGCCAACCACACCGAGCGTCAGGCCGAGCAGTGGATTCAGCGCCACCAGCGGCAATGCATGTGTCAGTACGTTCAGCGGGTTAGAAATGATTGCAGTGTTGCCCACAAGATCCGCAACCGAAACAGAGACCTGCGTCGAACCATCCGCCAGCCCTTTCAGCTCTGCCGAGGTGAACGGCACACTCCACGCGCCGTTGGTGATGGTACCGGTGTGCGTCACGCCACCAATAGTGACCGACACCGTGCCGTTGAGCAGGTTGGAGGTCCCGGTAATATTAGTACTGGCACCCGCTTCAGCGGCATTCAGATAACCGTCTCCGCCAAACAACGAGCCGAGTGACAGCGTTGGCAGGGTGTGAATACCCACCGTTGCTGTCGCACTGCCGCTGACGGCATGACCGGCAGCATTGGTTACCGACGCACCGACATTCAGCGCACCGTCAAGCAGGCTGGAGAGGGTAAGCTGCGGAATGGCCACACTGAAGGTGCCATCCGCTTTCACCAGTGCCGTCAGGGTATTGCCGCCGACGTTCAGGGTCACGGTCGATCCCTGCGCATTGGTGGTGGTTCCGCTGATGGTCTGAGTGAGCAGTGCATCCGCCGCGTTCAGCAGGCCATCACCAAATAACGGATTCAGCGTGATGGTTGGCAGTGACTGCGATACCACGTTCAGCAGGTTGGTGACCGATGCCGGGTTACCGGAGCCGTCCACCAGGCTGGCGACCACCGATTGAGTGCCGTTGAGAATAGCGCCCAGATCCGTCACCGGTACCGTCACGCTGAACACGCCGCCAGCGCCCACATTGGCAAGGTAGTTTTTGCCATTCAGGGAAATCTGCACTTGGGTGCCTTGCGCGACGTTGGTCGCGATACCGCTGATGGTCTGACCGGTCAGCAGGTCAACCACGTTCAGCACGCCATCGCCAAAGACCGGATTCAGGACAATCGATGGCAGATTGTGAATACCGACATTCAGCCCCACGGTATTTGACGCCGTGTTACCCACTTCATCGGTCACGGTGGTGACGATGGTCAGATTGCCGTCAAGCAATCCGGCAAGTTGCAGCGGGGTCAGTGACGCGGAGAATTTGCCGTCACTGCCAACGGTTGCTGTCAGGTTGATCAGGCCGCCGCCGACGTTAATGTTGACCGTTTCGCCGACGTGCCCGTTGGTGACCGTACCGCTGATGGTCTGTGTCAGCAGCGCTTCAGCCGCATTCAGGATGCCATCTGCACCGAAAACAGGATCCAGCACAATTTTCGGTACCGCGTTAATAATGGAAGTCAGCGTGCTGCTGCTGGTGCTGGTATTACCGCCGTTGTCGGTAACAGAAACCACGACCGGGAAGGTGCCGTCGCCCAGCGCTTTCAGGTCACCCGGTTGCAGGGTGATGCTGAATGCGCCCGTCCCGTCGGTCGCGCCGAGGAAGGTTTTCCCGCCCAGCGTGACCTGCACCTGCGTTCCCGACGCCACGCCGCTGACTGTCCCGCCAATCACCTGGGTAGTGAGTGCGTCCGCTGCGTTGAGCAAGCCGTCGCCCAGGACCGACGTCAGGTTAATGACCGGCCTGACGAGATCCAGCACCGCATTCGCGGCCGCGCTGCCAACATTACCCGCCGCATCCGCCACCGTCACACTGACCGCAGCGGTCGTGCCACTCAGCAAGCCGAGAACGGACGGCGGAACAGTGACCAGGAAATGTCCGGTCGCATCAACTACGCCGTTAATGGTTTGTGTGCCGACCTGCACGGCGATCGCGGTACCTGCCGCAACGTTCGAGACCGTACCGCTAATCGTCTGATTAACCAGCAGATCAGCGATATTGAGCACGCCGTCACCAAACACGGTATTGAGCACCACCTGCGGCAGATTGTGGATGGCAATCCCCACCGGAATAGGGGTAGAAGACGTGTTGCCCGCCGGGTCTGTCAGGGTGATACCCAGATTCAGGGTGCCATCCAGCAGTGCGCCCAGATCGCCCGGCTGGATCTGGATATTCCAGGTGCCTGCCGTCACGGTAGTGTTATAGGTTTTACCGCCAAGGGTCACGGTCACCAGCGTGCCGTCAACCGCCGTCGCTGCGCCCCCGATGGTTTGTGCCAGCAGAGATTCCGCCGCATTCAGCAGGCTATTGCCGCCGAAGATTGGCGTGAGGTCGCCCAGCACCGGCAAGGTTTTCAGCACATCAAGATTAAGGGCTTCAACCTTGGTGTTCCCCGCCGCATCGGTCAGGGTGAGATTGATAACCTGCGCACCATCGGTCAGTGCGCCGAGAACGGCGGCCGGTATGGTAAGTGACCACAATCCGTTAGCGCCCACGATTGCCGACAATGGCGTACCGTCAATTACCGTTGAGATAACTGACCCGACGCCCGCGCCAATCACCGTGCCGCTGAGGGTTTGCGCTACCTGCGATTCCGCCAGATTAAGGAAACCGTCGGTCAGCCCCAGTCCGCTGGCCACATTCAGATCCAGCAGTTTGTTGAAGAAGATATCCAGACCGGTACTGACGCTGGTGGTGTTACCCGCCGCATCTGTTACGGTGGCGGCCAGGGTCAGGGTACCGTCATTGAGCAAAATCAGTTGTTCAGGTGTCAGGTTAAGCGACCATGCACCGCCAGGCTGGATAAGCGCTGTCCCAATAGAGGCGCCGCCCAGAGTGACGTTCACTGTCTGCCCGTCCGCACCGCTGGAGGTCCCACCCACCAGCACGTTGAGCAGTGATTCCGCCAGATTAATGACGTTATTACCGGCAACCGCATTCAGCGCCAGTAACGGCGCTGACGTATCAACGTTCACCGTATGCGGAACCGCCGTACCCACGTTGCCTGCCGCATCCGTGAGGGTGGCGGAGATCACGTTGGTTGCGCCGGTGCCTTGCGGTAATGCCTGCAAATCGGCGGCGGGTACGCTGACTGACCAGGTGCCGCCGGTCTGCACGGTGCCGCTGTAGGTTTTGCCATTCAGTGTGACCGTGACCACACGGCCCACTTCACTGGTATCCGCCGTCCCTGAAATCAGCTGGGCGGATTTCGACTCGGTATTATTGAGAATATCATCGCCGGTAAAGGCGCTGATGGTCAGGGTCGGCGCAGTGGTATCCACCAGCACGCCTTGCGTGACATTGGTCACCGGAATAAGCGTTGATGCGGTCACCGTCGTGGTCGTGCCATTCACAAATTCGGAGGCTGGAACAGGCAGTGTCCAGACGTCGGCGTTAACCGTCGTCGTGTGCAGATTCCCGCCGACAGTGACGGTGACCAGTGTGCCATCCGGCACATTCACTGTTTTACCGGAAAGGGTAATGTCCGCCGGATTGCCATCCGCCACGTTAATAATGTTGTCACCGGTGACCGGATCAAGGGTGATGGAGAACGCAGGGGGTATCAGGTTTACCGTGACTGGCAATGATGTTGCCGTCGCCGGGTTACCCGCCAGATCACTCACTGCGACACCAATCGTCTGACCGGTTGACAGCGTACCGAGTTCGTCCGGGGTCAGTGTCACACTCCATGAACCGTCACCCTGCACCGTTGCCTGATGGCTGATGCTGCCGACCGTGACTGTCACCTGCTGTCCCGCCTGCACATTCACCGTCGTACCGGTAATGGTTTGCGTGCTCTGGCTCTCGGCGTAGGTCAGATCAAAACCGGCACCGGCAAAGGACGTCACCGCCACGGAAGGCAGTTGTGTCACGGCAATGCCGACATCCGCCGAGGCTGAACCGGTATTGCCGCCGCCGTCCGTGACAGACACGGAGATTTGCTGAGCGCCCTGCGGAAGATCGGCGATTTCACCCGCTGTCACCGGAACCGTCCAGTTACCGTCCGCATCCACCGTCACACCCGGAAGAGGTATTCCGCCAAGGGTGACCACCACAGTTTGCCCCGTTCCCGACAGCCCGGTGGTCCCGGTCAGGGTCAGCGGTGTGGCAGCTTCAGCCGCACTCAGATAACCATCGCCAAACGGCGTATTGATGGTGACATCCGGCACGGTGAGATAGCTGTTAAACGGCTGCGTCGCAGGCGTACTGTTGCCCGCGGCATCTGTCACCGTCACGTTGATATCATGCAGACCACTGCCCAGAGAATTCAGTACGCCTGCAGGCAGACTCACCGACCAGTCACCGGTCGACGGATCGACGGTCGCGGTATAGGTGGTGCCAGCCACATCAATGGTCAGTTTAACGTTCTGGTTGTTGCCGGTGATGCCGGTATTACCGGTAATCACGTTCACGGCAGCAGCTTCAGCGATATTCAGATTGCCGTCGCCAAACGGCAGGTCGATAACCGGCACAGGGGCGGACAGATAGGACGTGAAGGTCAGTGTCGCATCGGTATGATTCCCCGCGCTGTCTGTCGCCGTGACGGTAATCAGATGCGACGCCGTCGCCGTGCCAAGGGAAGTGAGCTGCGCTGACGTCAGGTCCAGGCTCCAGTTCCCCGTGTCCGGGTCGACCGTTGCCGTAAACGGACTGCCGGTCATGCCCGCGATCGTTACGCTGACGGTTTGCCCGGCTCCGGTCACGCCGGTGCTACCGGTCAGAGTCTGCCCGTTAACGTCGGTGGATTCGGCAATGTTCAGCGTACCGTCACCGAATGGCAAATTGATGGTCGGTGCAGGAACGTTGTGGATTTGTACACCGACAGAAACCGGCAGCACAGATGAGTTGCCCGCACTGTCGGTCACGGTCACCACCACCGGCCAGCTGCCATCCTGCAATGCCAGCAGTTCAGGGGACGTCAGCGAAACGCTCCAGGTTCCCGCCGCAGAATCGACCACAACCGGTACCGCGTTACCGTTGATGACCACGGTCACGGTCTGCCCCGGACTGGTGATCCCGGTGGTACCGGTAATCACCTGACCTGCCGGGTTTGACGCTTCATCGAAATTCAGAATGCCATCGCCGAATGGCTGATTAATGCCCGCCACTGGCAGAACATGGGTCAGAGCGGTGAAATCAAGGGTACCGGCCGCACTGGTATTCCCCGCGCTGTCGGTTGCGGTCACACTGATGGTGTGCGTGGCATCCGCCAGCCCCTGAAGCACACCGGAAGGCACCGTCGCCGTCCAGGTGCCATCATTGCCCACGGTGGCCAGCACCGGCGTGCCATCGACCGTCACCAGAACGGTCTGACCCGCGCCGGTAATGCCGGTTGAACCGGTAATCAGCTGATTACCCGCCGCTTCGGTGGCGTTCAGAATGCCGTCCACAAACGGGGTATTGATGGTCGGTACCGGCAACGCAGACAGTTCGATATCCAGACTGGCGCTGGAAGACGCCGGGTTACCGGCAACATCTTCTGCCGTCACGGTCACCTGCACGATACCGCTGGTCAGTCCGCTGAGCAGGCCCGGCGAAACGATGGCCGTCCAGCCGAGTCCGTCAGGGTTCACCGTACCGGAAATTGGATCCGCCAGCCCCGGCACCGTCACCTGCACAGTCGTTCCCGGTGCCAGACCTGAGCTGGTTCCACTGAGGGTGAAACCGTTGGCCGCTTCACTGATATTCAGAATACCGTTCCCGGCAATCACACCAAAGGTCAGCACGGGTAATGCGTGCGTCGAAAGCGTGAAATCAGCAAAGGTACTCACGTTATTCCCGGCCGCATCGGTGACACGGACGTCGATGGTTTTGCTGCCATCGGTAGTAATGGCCTGCACATCTCCGCCCGGAATCGTGAGACTCCAGGCACCGGTACCGTCCGCGGTCGTGGTGTAATCTTTTCCGTTGAGCGTGACGGTAACGGTCAGGTTAGGATCCGTCGAACCACTGACCGGAATACCCAGCGCGGCTTCCGCCAGATTAATGATGTTATCCCCGCCGGTATCGACGGTCACGGTCAGTATCGGCGCCGCCGTATCAACGGCCACATTGTGTGTTGCCGTCGCCACGTTTTGCGCCACGTCATCTGCGGTGGCGGTGAAGGTATTATTGCCTGCTGGCAGCGCCTGAACCTGAGCAGCCGTCATCGGGAAGCTCCAGCTACCGTCGGCCTGCACAGTGGCTGTATAGGTCGCGCTGTAGTTTTCGCCGGTAATGACCACGGTGACGGTGCCATTCACAGGAACATGAGCGGAAGTCCCGCTGACAGTCATTCCCTGATTATGCTCAATGATATTAATGTAATCATCGCCGGAAATGGCATTGATGGTCAGGGTTGGCAGGTCACCCGGCTGGGTGATAACCGTGGCGTTGTGTGAGGCAGATGCCGGGTTACCGGCCAGATCCGTGGCGGTCGCCGTGACGGTAACCGGCCCGTCAGATAAGTTACCCAGATCAGCCAGAGGCACGGTAGCCGTCCAGTTGCCATTCGCATCAACCACGGCGTTGTAGGCTTTACCGTTAAAGCTCACCACCACAATCTGTCCGTTTTCGAGATGGGTGGATGTCCCGGTGATCGGAATATCCGCGCCTTTTTCGATCGCATTAATGTAATCGTCGCCGGACACCGCGGTAATCAGCAGCGTCGGCAAATCAACCGGATTAGCATCCACGCTGAAGGTATGCGGGGCTGTAGTGCTGTTCCCTGCCGCATCAGTGATCGTGGCGGTCAGCGTATACGTGGTATCTGTCAGCGACTGCACGACACTACTTGGCAGTGTAAAGCTCCAGGTACCATCCGGCTGAACCACTGCGGTGTACGTCACATTGTTAAAACTCAGCACTACGGAAACGGTTTGACCGGCATCCGGGGTATCCGCGCTTCCGCTGATTACCACAGGTTGCAGCGATTCGGCCGCATTAATAATGTCATCCGTCGCCACCGGGTTAAAGGTTAGCGTTGGCAAGGTATAGTCGACGGTAATAGCGCTGTTAACGGTGCCCGCGTTACCGGCACTGTCAGTGGCAGTCACTACCACGTTTTGCGGACCTTCCGGTATCGCCTGCAAATCTGCCGCACTGAGGTTCACCGCCCAGATACCATTGGCATCAACAACAGCGGAATGATCCACCCCTCCGATATTGACCACCACGGTCTGGCCTGCGCCTGTGACTCCGGTGGTACCGGTGAGCGTCTGATCGGTATCCGCTTCCCGCTGATTCAGGAAGGTATCGCCAAACGGCGTTTCAATGGTGGGCACCGGCACGTTCTGCGTCGCGAGCTCAATATTGACCGGTGGCAGCGTAGTGGTGTTACCTGCCGCATCGGTCAGTTCAGCGGTCAGCGGATAACTGCCGTCAGCCAAGCCGTTGAGGGTATTGGCCGGAATGGTGGTGCTCCAGCTGCCGTTTGGCTGTACTTCTGCGGTATATGTCTGTCCATTGAAGGTCAGTGTCACCGTCTGCCCTGCATCGGCCGGATCACTGGTTCCGCTCAGGGTAATCGGCGCGCCAGCTTCGGCCGCGTTAATCACGTTGTCCGTCGCCACATTATCGAGTGACAGCGAAGGCGGTGTGAAGTCCACATCCACCGAACCCGGCAACGTAGCGGTGTTGCCTGCGGCGTCGGTCACATTCACAGTGAGGGTTTTCGTCCCTTCACCCAGCCCCTGTAAATCCGCCGAAGGAATGGTCACGGTCCAGCTACCGTCGGTTGCCACCGTACCGGTGTAAGGCGTGCCGTCAATGATAACTGTCACCGTCTGACCGTCACCGGTCAGCCCCGTTTTACCGGTCAGTATCTGATCGGTGGCAGCCTCCGTGCTGCTCAGCAAACCATCGCCAAACGGCGTATTCAGCGTCGGTTGCGGCAATGTGGTGTAAATGCCCAGATCCTGCGTCGCCGTAACCGCGCCCTGATCGGTCGTCACGGTAGTTACAATGACATGGCTGGTGCCGTCCGCCAGGTTAGCGACATCCCCCGAGGGCACATTAATGGTCCAGTTGCCGTCAGCGTTGGTCTGCGTGGTATAGGTCACCGTGCCCAGTTTGACGGTAACCGGCGTACCTTCCGGCACGTTGGCGGTTTTACCGCTGATGTCAAAACCTGCGCCCGCTTCGGTGGCATCGATTTTATTATCGCCGGTAATCGGGTTGATGGTCACTCCGCCCAGCGCACTGTTAACCGTGAAGTCTTCGCTGTTGCTGGCCGGGTTGCCGGCTTTATCGGCGACAGAAACCTCAATGGTTGCGGTGCCGTTTTGCAGCGCCTGCAAGTCAATCGCCGAAACGCTGACACTCCATGCACCGCTGGCTAACACCGTCGCCTGATATGTTCCGCTTCCGATACTTACGGTGACAATTTGTCCGGCTTCAACTTGAGTTGTCGTGCCGCTGACAGTCTGCGGGTTGGTGCGTTCCGCGCCATCGAGCGTGCCGTCTCCGGCAAACAGATCAATCTCAATCGTCGGCAATAATGCCGGATCCGCTTTCACCGTCACCGGTGTGGTTGCGGTTCCTGCGTTACCGGCAGCATCGGTGACGGTGACCGTCAGGATGTAAGTGCCATTGGCGACATTCGCCAGTGCATCCGCCGGAATGTTGACTGTCCAGCCACCGCCAGTCACCACGGTACCTGTATAGGTATGACCCGCAATACTGAGGGTAACACTATCCCCGGCCTCACCGGCACCGGCAGTGCCACTGACAGGAATAACCGCCCCTGCTTCTGCGGCATTAATGATGCCGTCACCGGCGACCGGGTTGATAGTAACTACCGGTGCCACCGTATCGATGGTTACCGGCACAGAAATATTACTGGTATTTCCCGCCGCATCAGTCACCGTAACCTGTACGGCGGCCGGTCCCTGAGGGATGGCCTGCAAATCTCCGGCAGGTACGATGGCGCTCCAGTTACCGTTAGCATCCACCGTGGCAGTGTACAGAATACCGCCGACGGTGACCGTGACGGCCTGTGCGTCGCCGCTTACCCCGGTGCTGCCGGTCAGTGTCTGCCCGGCAGCAGCCTCACTGGCATTCAGTTGTTTATCGCCAAAGGGGGTATCAAGCGTCGCAACGGGGAGGGAGTGAATGATCACACCGAAGTCACTGCTGCCGGATACCGGATTGCCTGCGGCATCTGTCGCGCTGACTTTCACCGTGTTGTTACCGTCACTGAGCAGTGCCAGATCAGCGGCCGGGATCGGCGTACTCCAGGCACCGCCAGTGCCGGTGGTTGCCGTATACGTTTTGCCATTCAGCGTAATGGTGACCACGCTGTTCACAGGCACATTAGCGGACGTCCCGCTGAGAGTAATGCCGGCGGCGGCTTCACTGGCATTGAGCTGGTTATCGCCCGCCACCGGATTAACCGACAGCCCGCTGAGCTGGTTGTTGACCGTCAGGGTTTCGCTGCCGGTCGCGATATTGCCCGCTTTATCTGCCACGGATACGCTGATCGGGGTGGTGCCGTTGGCGAGGGTCGCCAGATCCGCAGCCGGAATACTGATGCTCCAGTTTCCGCTTGGCTGTACCACAGCCGTGTAAGAATGACCGTTAAGCAAGATCAGCACTGTCTGGCCCGCTTCAACCTGTGAGGTCGAGCCACTGAGTGACTGCGCGGTTTGTTGTTCTGCGCCATCCAGTACATTGTTACCCGCAAAAGTATTCACGGTGATGGTCGGACCGTTGGCCGCATCTGCGACCAGTTGCACGTTTGAACCCACAGTGGTGGTATTACCGGCTGCATCTGACAGCTGGACTTGCAGAGGATAGTTGCCGTCCGCAATCCCGCTAAACGCGGCAGCAGGCACGGAAACACTCCACTGGCCGTTGGGCTGCACGATGCCGGTATAGGTTTCACCGTTGAGGGTCACGGTTACAGTACGTCCTGCTTCAGAAATAGAGGCGGTGCCGGTGATCGCCACGCCTGCGGCCGCTTCAGTACCGTTGATATATCCGTCGCCGGAAACCGGGTTAACGGTCAGAAGCGGCGCGGTAAAATCAGCCGTGGCATTGCCGCTTATGGCAGCGGTATTACCTGCACTGTCCGTCGCGGTAACAGAGATAGCCACATTGCCCTGCGGCAGCGCCTGCAAATCTGCGACCGGAACCTGAACTGACCAGTTGCCGTCTGCGGCCACTGTCGCGTTATAGGTGTGTCCGCCTAATGTGACGGTCACCGTCTGACCATCACCAGATTTACCCGTTGTGCCGCTGAGAGTTTGTCCGACGGCGGCTTCTGCGCTATTGAGCAGGCCATCACCAAACGGCGTATTGAGAGTCGGTACCGGATTGGTGTTGTCGATACCGATATTAATGCTGTTGGATAAAATTACCCCGCCCGGCCCTTCGACAGTGGCAGAAATGCTGCTGAGGTCCGGATTCGCGCCCTTAATATCCCCAATCTCACCCGTGCTTAACAGCATGAACCATCTGCCATTCGCCCCCACCGTGGCTGTTTTAAACAGCGAACCGAAACGCACAGTGACGATGGCATTTTCCGCAACACCCAGTGTGGTTCCGCTGATTTCAATGCCGTTTGCGGTTTCAACGGCATTAATCACGTTATCACCGGTCACCGGATCAATCGCAATACCGTTCTGTGAGGTATCAACGTCGAAGGTATCGCTGCCGGTCGCCGGGTTACCGGCTTTATCAGAAACGCTGACATTGATGGTTTTGGTGCCGTCAGTCAGTGTGACCATATCAGCCGCCGGAATAATCACACTCCAGTTGCCGCTGGCCTGTACCGTGGCCTCGTAGATGCGGCCGTTGAGCGTAACAGTGACGATCTGGCCGGCTTCGACGAGCGTCGTGGAGCCGGTCAGCACCTGCGCCGTCTGCACTTCTGCGCCATCAACCACCTTATCACCACCAAACGCGTTCACCGTAATGCCCGGCTGGAGGGTGGAATCGGCAGCCACGTGCAGCGGACGGGTGCTGGTCGTGGTATTACCCGCGGCATCCGTCAGGGTAGCGCTGATCGGGAAATCACCGTTGAGCCCGCTCAGCGTACCCGCCGGGATTGACGTGCTCCAAGCACCGTCAGCACCCACAATGGCGGTGAACGGATGGCCGTCAATCGTGATATTCACCGTTCTGCCCGAGTCTGCGGACGAGGCCGTACCTGTTAAAGTCAGTGCGCCAGCGGCTTCGGCCAGACTGATCTGCCCGTCTCCGGCCAGCGGATTGATCACAAGCGTCGGAGCCACCGTATCGACTGTCACCGGCGTCGTGATGCTGCTGTGGTTACCCGCCGGATCTGTCACGGCGACCACGATATTATTGCTGCCCTGCGGCAGGGCACCGAGTACGGAGGATGGCACCGTGACGGTAAACGTACCGTCCGGTGCTACGGTGCCGGTAATTTGCTGACCGCCCACCGTGACAGTCACGGTCTGTCCGTTGCCGGTCAGACCGGTATTCCCTGTCAGTGTCTGGCTGGTCGTGGATTCGCTGGCATCAAGGGTGTTGTCACCGCCGAATACCGGATCCAGCGTCGGCGGTACACCGTGGATAGCCACATTGAGGCCCGTCGTCTGGCTGAGGGTATTGCCTTGTGAATCCACCATGCTGACCGTCACGGTAGTCGAACCGTCAGCCAGTGCCTGTAAGTCCGCTGGAGAAATGCTCAGACTCCATCCGCCACCCGTGGTGGTGGTCGTGTGATAAACCACACTGCCTACCGTGACGGTAATTTCTGTTCCGGCTGGCACATTGGCTGTCGTCCCGGTGATCACCAGCGCGCTTTGCGCTTCGCTGGCATTGAGCTGGCCATCACCGGAAACCGGATTGACGGTCAGGATCCCGGCGCTGTCGCTGATGATAAAACTTTCCGGCGCAGAGGTCGGGTTACCTGCCGCATCGGTCAGGGAGGCCGTTAGCGTATAAGCCCCTTCTGCCAGCGCAGAGACAATATTTGCCGGGATGGTCACAGACCAGGTGCCATCAGCACCGACGGTTGCACTGTAATGAATGCCGTTGAGCACGATATCCACCGCACGGCCTGCTTCAGAAACAGATGCCGTACCGGTGAGAATCAGCGGTTGCTGATGCCCGTTTGCATCAATAACGTTATCGCCATCCACAGGATTTATCGTCAGCGCTGGCGGCGTGGTATCCACCACCACCGTCACACTCCTGGTTACTGTTTCGCCTGACGTGTTAGTCAGGGTCACGGAAATGACATAGGTGCCGTCCGCCAGCGTTTGCAGTTCGCTGGCAGGAAGAGGAACGTTCCAGCGACCGCTGCCATCCACGGTCGTGGTGAAGGTTTTTCCGTTGATCGTCAGTACTATCGTGCTGCCGGCAGCTGCGTTGGTCGATATGCCACTGAATGTTTGCTGGCTGGCAACGGCGACGCGGTTTAGGGTGTTATCGTTGGCAAAGGTCGACAGCGTCAGGGTGGGTGCAGCGCCCCCGGTCGTGCCGCCGTTATTTCCCCCATTATTGCCACCGCTATTTCCGCCTGTGCTACCCCCACCGGTATTCCCGCCCCCGGTATTTCCACCCCCGTCACTGCCGCCGTTATTGCTGCTGCTACCGCCACCACCGCCGCTTCCCCCTGCAGCAATAGCGATACCTGCACCCAGGGCAAGCACACCCAGCACAGCCCCCAGAACAGCAGGATCAAAATTCGAGGAGTCGATAAGCAACGCACCGACATCAGGAAGGGTCTCATAGGCGGGAACAATCGGAACAGCTCCCGCTGTCGCGCCGGTATCGATAAAAGCGGCGTGTTCGACAGGATGCTCACCATCATCGAAAATCAGTTCGCTGTGATGGCCTTTGCCATCTGTATCAAAGAAACTGTGATAGCGGACGGTGCGTCCGTCTTGCATGTGAATGATCAGATCATTCCCTACCCGTTCGTAGCGGGCGACGACATCGCGTGTCGCGTGCACGCGTATTATGCTGATTTGATTGAGAGTGACATCCTGGCTGGCGTTTGAGAGCTGGGAGATTACTGCACCATTAGTACGAGAAAGAACATCAATAACCACACTACCGTTCTGAGCCATGTTGTACCCCTGTTACGCCAGTTTTTGTCCATACACGCTAACGACCGCTCTTCCTTTTTCAGGCAAAAAGCGGTTCTGCGGGTAATGAAGACCATTAAGAAAAAATGGATAAACTTCCAACTGGTGTGAGGTAAGGCCACAAACAACAAAACAATCAAAAAGGTGCGGTTATTGCATGTAAATATTTTTTTAGGGGCTTCGGTAAATCACCGTTTCGGCATTTTTTCCCGAAACTCCATAAGTTATATGCATGATTTGAGTTAAGTGCCATAAAAAGAAAATATCGTTAAGATTGAAATAATTCATTAAAGAAAGTCAAATCATCAGTTTAACAAATGTAAAATT
>NZ_JAFMOS010000575.1 GCF_019049755.1 Rahnella perminowiae | reverse complement strand
CGATAATCTTCGTCAAAACGGTATTTCACTGGATGACCTGCTGAGCAACCAAAGCGGGTCATATTCGTCTGAACTTAATAGCTTGTATAACAAATATAAAACGTTCGATACCTGTAACCCGTCCAGCACTTCACAACGCTATCTGGACAGCTGCAAACAGATGATCCTGAATCTGGCCGTAGCGATAGAAAATACGTCCGAGGTTGAAAACAAGATCACGGGCACGCTCGGCGATATATCAGATTTATCGGACCGTATTGCTAATGCGCAGGATACGAAAGAGTCACAGGACCTGGCTAACGCCATCGCAGCCAAAAGCGTACAATTGAATGCGCTGACCAGCCAGTGGGAAATGTCAGTCAAACAGGCAGAGCAACGTTCCACCATGCTGACTCAGCAGCGGCAAAAGGCTTTCAATGAGCAGCAACTCGCCGCGCCTGTTCCTGATTTTAATGATTGAGAGGGCAAACATGAAAACATCAATTTTGTTGATTCCAATTATTTCAGGATTCTTATTACTGACAGGATGTGATAACCCGAAATCAACGCAATGGTATAAAGAACACCAGGATGAAATGAATATCCGATATAAGACGTGCGAATCATCCGGTGATGATTCCATGGATTGTAAAAACGCACGTGAGGCACGATTTGAACTCCGTCAGGGGAATGCAAAGGTTCCCGATTTAAATTAACGAGGTGACCTATGTCAGGTGGTATGTTTGTTGGAATGAACAACACTATCACTGGCGGTTTAAATGCCGTACTACAGGGACAAACTTCCGTGTACGGCAATATGATCAGTGTTATCGCCGTCAGTTCATTTACATTATTTATCACTTATCGTGGGTATCAGACTCTGGCAGGAAAACTTCAAACCCCGATAGAAGATGTCGTATGGGATGTCGGACGAATGTTGTTGATCATGACGTTCGTTTTAAATCTTGGCAGTTGGCTGGATTTAGCCATCTCAGCCATTAATGGATTAAAAGATGGTGTCAGCGGCGACGATAATGTCTGGGCATTGCTCGATACCGTATGGGAAAAAGCACAGGCAATCGGACAAAAACTTTATCAAAATGATGATTCCAACTATGTAAAACTTAACGGAGGGATTGCTGAAATTCTGGTATGGGGAGGCGCTATCGTTACCCTGCTATTCGGCTCGACCGTTAACCTTTTAGCCGTAATCACAATAGTATTAATGACCACTACCGCGCCGATTTTTATTTTCTGCCTGCTATATAGATTCCTAACCTCCATGTTCAATAACTGGTTGAAAACTATATTTACCGTTATTCTGACGATTATGTTTTCAGCATTGTCACTCAGGATAGTGATTAATTATCTGAACGAAATATTGGATAAGGCGGTCAGTTTCGCGGATAACGCCAATATCATCACGCTCGGCGTTCAGTGCTGTGTCGCCGGTGTTATTTCAGGCGTCATCATCTACTTCTCAGCAAAAGTTGCCAGCGCATTAGGCGGTGCCGCCGTACAGGCCGTGTTACAGGGTGCAGCCATGAGCGGACTGCGCGGGCTGGCCAGCAAATCTGCCGACGTTGCCGGACCCGGCATAAAGACCGGGGGCCGACTGACCGCCAAAGGTGGCATGGCCGCAGCCGCGACAACCGGCAGGTTCATTGCTGCAGGGGCGGGCAAAACGGTGAGCGCCTGGCAGAAACGTGCCACCGCCATTGAAAGCATGAAACGCCAGAATCAGCAGCGCCATCGTTAATCCTCCCGACCGCTAACTTCTTTTCTCCGTCACGCCGTGGCCTCTGCCAGCGGTGCGGCTTTCCTGCATTTACCCGATAAGAGGCTTCCATGAAATTCAGCATCTTGCTTCTGGTGTTGTGCGCGCTTACGGGCTGCGCGCAGCATCAGGGCGACCTCCCGCCGGTGTCCGGCGATCCCCAGCCGGTGAATTCCCCCGCCATCATTCAGGAGCTGACCCACCATGTCTGATATTCAACATATCATTAATGTCTCGCGCTCTTTTGAATCCATCCTGCTTGAAAAGGAAGAGCGTTCCCGCAAAACTGCCTGGCGGGTGGCCGCTGCCGGGCTGATTCTGGCTGCACTGGCAATTACGGCCATTATTATTCTGCTGCCGCTGAAAACCACTGACATTGAATTGTGGTCGGTGGATAAACAAACTGGTCGTTATGAGTATATGACCCGCATTAAAGAGCGGGATATTGCGTCTGAAAAAGCGCTGGCCCATTCACTGGCGGCACACTATGTCAGGCTCCGCGAAGGGTATAATTATTTCTCCCTCCAGCGTGATTATGACGACGTACAGTTGTTTAACAGCGACAGCGTGAACCGGGATTATCTGGACGGGTTTAACGGCGACCAGGCACCGGACGTTATTTTTAATAAAGCCGAATACGTCGTCTATATCGACATTATTTCTAATGTGCATGCGCCTGCCACCGGGCCGGATAACCTGGCAACCCTGCGTATCAAGCGCACCCTCCGCCGTATTTCTGATAATTCAGTGAAAACGGACTTCTGGAATATCCGCCTCACTTACCGCTATGTCCTGCATCAGCAACTGACGGACAGTCAGCGTGAAGTGAACCCGCTGGGCTTTATCGTCACCAGCTACCAGCGCGATAAAGAACTGAGGAGCGAATGATGCTGAAAAACATCCTGCTCCTGACGGGCTTACTGGCATCATACGCGGCATGGAGTGCCGCCACCCCGCGCGGCAGCGGCTATGACAGCCGGATGCAGAACGTATCGTATAACAGCCAGAACGCCACCGTGGTGAACACCCGCCCCGGCTACGTTACCACGCTGCTGTTTGACGACGATGAGACCGTGACTGACGCGCAAGCGGGCTTTCCCAAAGGCTGGACGGTAACGAAGAGTGATAACCGGGTAGGCGTCAGCCCGAACCCCATCACCCAGCCGGTGACGGACGCCAGCGGCAACAACGTCAGCCAGGTGTTCCTGCCCACGGCAAAGGACTGGAAGACCAACCTCTTCGTGGTGACCTCAAAGCGTGATTACAGCCTGGAGCTGAATGTGCTGGACCACGATTCCCCCGCGCAGGCGTTCGTTATCCGTTACCACTATCCGGCCGAGGCTCGCCAGCAATCCGCCGCCGCCAGCGCCGCACGTCAGACGCAGCAGCGTGAAAGACAGGAGCAGCAGCAGATAGCGGCGGCATTCGGACAGGCCAGCACGCCACGCAACTGGCGCTACACCAAACGGGTCGCCGCCGGTTCGACCTCCATCGCACCGGATTTTGCCTGGGATGATGGTCGTTTTGCTTATATCGGTTTTTCCCCCATCAGAACCCTGCCTTCCGTTTTCCGGGTGGTTAACGGACGGGAGCAGGCGCTCACGCCCCGGACAGTTAAGCAGGGTAATTACACCGTGATGGTGGTTCCTGCAGCGCCACAACTGGTGTTGCGTTACGGTACCTCGGTGGTGGGGATCGAAAACGACGGATTCGGGCGCATCCCGATAACCCGCAGCGACACTGTTTCACCGTCCGTTACGCTGGAGGCGAAATGACCGATAAACCTGTCCCGGACGAACCGGAAAAAACCACCGCAGAACGGGAAGCGGAGGCCCGCGAACGCGCCCGGGCGGCAATGGCGTATCAGGAACCGGAGCAGAGAACATCCCCCGGCCAGCCGGAAGTGACCCGTTTTCGTAAGGTATCCAGTCGCCGCACGCTGATCGTCAGCCTGCTGAGTCTGACTCTGGTGATCGCCCTGGCATCCGGCGGCGATCGTCTTTTCAGTGCATTGAAAGGGGGTAATGAGAAAGAAGCCGACACCGCGCCGCCGCCCTCCGCCGGGAAGACGCTTCATGAGCGTCAAAATCTGGGGATGGACAGTAACCCGTTTGGCCTGTTCGGGCCGCACACACAGGACGGAACAGACCCTGTCAGCCAGACCGTTACTCCCGCACCAACGCAGCCACCGGCCCCACCCGCCTTGAACAAGGCAGCCGCGCTGGCTGATGGGCTGAACAACGCCCGAACAATACCGGGCGATAATGCACGCACGTCCCCGGGTGAAATGCGCAGCCACGCAGAAACGTCCGACAGTCCGTCATCATCCACAACGTACACATCCTGCCCGTCAGTACTGCCCAGGGGAAAGGATGGCAGCCTGCGCTGCCCGGAGACTGCCGCGCCGGAAACGGGTAACAACGACAATCCGGGCGTCGCCCGTGTCACCGGCGTCAGACGACTGGGCCTCGATCCTGATCTCTATATCCCGGTGGACCGCTATATCCCGTGTTCGATGATGTGGCGCTTCGTGTCCGATGTCGGGGGGCATATTTCCTGCCTGGTCAGTGAAGATGTTTACAGCGCCAGCAACCATGTGACGCTGATCCCGGCGGGAACGGTCGCCCGTGGCATCTACCGCACCGGGGCGCTGCAACACGGACGCAGCCGGATGTTTGTGCTGTGGACGGAGCTGCGTACGCCTGAGCCCGGCAGCCTGCAAATCCCGCTAACTGATACGCAGGCCAGCGGCCCGCTCGGCGAGGCGGGGATCTCAGGTTGGATCGACAATCACTTCTGGGAGCGCTTCGGCAATGCCCTGATGCTCAGTACCGTGCAGGACGTGGCAGCGGCGGCGTCGGATGCTGCCCCGGGGAAAGACCGCAATACCGACTACACCGAAAACACCCGCGCCGCCACGGCGGAAATGGCGAAAACGACGCTGGACAACAGCATCAGTATCCCGCCCACCCTGTATCTGAATCAGGGTGATGTCATTGGCATCATGACCGGCACCGACATTGATTTCTCATCCGTCTGGCAGCTGCGACTGAAAAAGAGGTGGTATGAACGCTGAAAACCTGTCGCTGGATTTTATGAAAAACCAGCTGTTTGGTGATTTTATTGCGCAGGACGGCCTGACGGAAATTGCCGTTAACCGGCCGGGTGAACTGCATACCAAAATCCGGGGGAAATGGCGAAGACATGAAGCCCCGGTTACGTTGCGTCAGTGTTACGCCTTTGCCAGAGCGCTGGCGTCGTGGCAGGAAGATAATATCGACGACACCTCGCCGATCCTTTCCGCCACGCTTGAGTCAGGCGAGCGCATTCAGGCCATTATTCCCCCGGCCTGTGAGCGTAATACCGTGTCTATTACGCTGCGCAAACCCTCATTCGGGCAGAAAACGCATCAGTCATGGATTGATGCGGGATTTTATAACCGGGTGACCGGTAAGGAGCGAACGGAAGTCAAAGATGTTGAACTGACCCGCTATTATCAGAGTGAGGATATGCCCCGCTTTATGGAAAAAGCGGTGGAATACGGCAAGACGATTTTTATCGTCGGTGAAACCGGATCCGGTAAAACCACCTATATGAAAACGCTGCTGCACCATATTCCCCGGCATCTCAGGCTGACCACCATCGAGGACAACCCCGAAATCCGTTTTTATCACCACACCAATTATGTCCATCTCTTTTATCCGGCGGATGCCGGGGATAATGCCATTGTCACGCCCGGCAGACTGATACGCGCCAATTATCGTATGAACCCTGACCGGATATTACTGGCTGAAATTCGCGGACAAGAGGCCTGGGAGGCGCTGAAAATCGTCGGTTCCGGGCATGAGGGATTAATAACCTCCCTGCATGCGGGCAGCCCGGAAGAATGCATTGAAGGGTTAATTGACCGCTGCTATGAAAACCCTGACTGCCGGAACATGCCTTTCGACGTGCTGTTACGCAAGGTGCTTAAGAGCATTGATGTGATAGTTAGCATTGATATTCACGGTGACATACGCCGGATGAGTGATGTTTATTTTAAACGACTTCATCTCAATGACATGAGTGGTGTATTCAGTAAAGGACTTCAATAAATAACTTATCGAATTACGCAACACTCGTTTGAATATGAAGGTGACCGAAATGAAAAAATCAATATCCTCCGCATTATTACTCTGCATTATGGCGTCATATTCAACCTCCGTCATGGCCGCTGACGCCTGTGAAGTGGTGTTATGCATGTACGGTAAAGCCACCGGAAACGGCGGCGGCAATGAATGCCATTCGGCCGAACGTGCATTCTTTAATATCGTGAAAAAGAACAGGCACGGTTTTCTGCCGGACCATACTGCCGATGCGAGAAAATCGTTCTTACTTGAGTGTGATTCGGCAGACCCGGCAATTATCAGCCAGATTATCAGTAAATTTGGCCGCATGCGTGGTTAATTAGCGGAGGTTATCTTTATGACCAAACCGGGTTTTATTCAGCATCCCTGGACACGTCAGCGCGGAGATTCCATGCGCGCAGCCCGTGTTATTGAACACATTGAAAATGAGGCAATGCACGGATGCGGCCTTTATTATGAAATTTATCACTATCGCGTTGTCTGCCGGTTATTGCAGTTGCTGCAAACGCTGAACGCCACCGACAGAGTAACGCTGACAGAAGAAGCTAATCTACGTGGATTTACGCTGAATGAAACCAGCATTAAAGAAAGTCGTCAGTGTTACTCCAACATCATGAGGGAAATCCGTGAGAGCCAATATTAACCCCTGCCTTAATTTTATTCGCAGGTCTCCTATAGCGCCAAAATATTTCAGCCGAGTCCGGCTTGAGGCGTGGTGGTTTTCAGGTTTTTACGGCCCAGCACATTTTTCACGGATTAAGGAGTGAAGAAATGCGGGCCGTAAAAATGAGGCAGCGGACAGAATTATTTTCGCGGGTTAAGGAGCGAAAATAGTTCAGGCACCGCGCCTCACCGGCAAACAGCCGCGCCCACGCGGATTTTGCCGGCCGGGGGGAGCCGAATAAATTTCGCCGCCCCGGCGAGCGAAAAGCTGTCGCCCACGACAGCGCTTTATTTGGGGGGCATCGCCCCGCACACCGTCGCGGCTAAGTCTCCGGCCAAAAGCCGGTAGCGTGGCGCGACCACCCTCTTTAAAGGTCAGCTTCCCTTTTATTCCCGCTGCGAGGAACGAGCTAAGGGAAGAAAAAGGCGAAAGCGACCGTCTTAAAGGGGGTGGTCGCGCGTAGCGGGCGACGGTGTGCCACCGTTGACGTTGGGGGTTTTGGCACGGCGTCCAGCCGCGACATTACCCCCATGTGACAGGCCATAAGGGCGTCCAGCCCGCATGTACTGGCGCACGCCGTTCGGGCAGGCAAGCATGCTTCCCTGCACATGGTCGTAACGCGGCCACTTTCTTCGTCCCTGATGGTCGCCCCGCCTTTTCGCCCGACACCGTGGGGCGAACTGATGGGGCGACGTCATGGGGCGAACTGCTGACGAAGGAGGCATCGTGATTTTGAATAAGCTGGCCGTTTCACTGTCGCCGATAGTGAATGGCGCGCTGAGCTTAATGGCTTTTTTGCAACAGCATCAGCTGATGCTGGCGCTGTTATCGGGGCTGACGATGCCGTTTTTCGCGTCGATGAAAAGCGATGAACGGCAAAAAGCCCCGTTGTGGCAAAAGCTGATTATGGCTTTTTCCATACTGTGTTTTCTTTCCGGTACGATGGCCCCGGTTGTTATCTGGATTTTCCAGTGGCTTTATCAAGGGCGGGTAGTCGCCAGCATTCCCGTTCTGGCATGGCCGGTGCTGATTAATTTTACCGTAACGGGTTTTATTTTGCATATTCTGCTGCGCAGGGTATTAACCCCTGAATTAGACAAAATAAAGAAACGCCTCGTCAGAAAAACCACGCTTGAACGGGAATTACGCACCGATGTCCGTACGGTGAAATCACTGCTGCCGGAAACGCTGCATTATGACCCGCTGGATTATATCGACCTGAACAACGGGTTATTTATCGGCATGGACCGTGATATTCAGCCGATGTACCTGCCGTTAAAAGACTGGCAAAGACAACACGCGGATATCATCGGCACCACCGGGGCCGGTAAAGGGGTGGCCACCGGGATATTACTTTATCAAAGTATTCTGGCCGGTGAAGGCGTATTTGTGATGGACCCCAAGGATGATGAATGGGCACCCCACCTTTACCGGAAAGCCTGCGAGGATGCATGTAAACCTTTTGCCTTAATTGACCTGCGTAAACCCCAATACCAGTTAAACCTGATTGAAGAGATCACCGCCGATGAACTCGAAGAGCTTTTTGTTGCCGGGTTCAGCCTGGCAGAAAAAGGTCAGGAGTCTGACTTTTACCGCATTGACGACAGGAAAGCAGCCAGGATAGCCGCTCAATTTGTCATCTGTAATACTGTCTCAACCATTCGTGATATCTATAATGGAGACTACGTTCAGGGTATTGCCGATAAAATAAAAGCCTTCTTCGGGAAAATTGAAGAGCTGGCATTGCTCAATGCCATTAATGCGCCGACAGGATTTTCACTTAATACGATATTTGAGGAAGGTGGTTGCTGTTATGTGATTGGTTCAATGCGCAACAGCAAAATCATTACCGCTCAGCGCATGCTGCTGGTTCGCCTGTATCAGTTGGCAGAAAGGCGCGAGCGTGTGAAAGACGTACCCCGCCCAATTGCTATTTATCTTTCCGAACTGAAATACCATTTATCCAGACCCGCGCTGGAAGGCTTAGGCGCGGCACGCGATAAGGGTGTTCACATTATTATGGACCATCAGTCGATTGCCGATTTAAAAGACTGTCCGGCAGATTTGAAAGGGGACGCCGTTGTCGGCGCGGTCGTTGAAAACGCCAAATTCAAACTGGTTTATCGCGTCATGGACCCGGATACCGCTGAATGGGTGGCAAGGATGTCCGGCACCATATTAGTCGATGATGAGGTCCGTAAAGCGAAAACCGACGCCGTGCTGACAGAGACTATCGACAGTGAACGCACCATCAGGCAGGCCGAGCGTTTCTTTACCGACAGCAATATGATCCTGAATCTACCCGATTTTGTCAGCTTCATTTTTACGACAAAAACACTCCCCTCTGCTTCGCTGATTTCGCCCATCAGGGTGAAGAAACGCGAACTGAAGATCTGCGCCGTGTCGTCCGCGATTGCCGCCACCGCCGCAACGGTAAACATCACCCTGGATTTTAGCGAGGAGGAAACATCCTCCGTATCCGTATCAATGCCGGATATCACCACAACGCGGCCCGATCTTTTTTTTGATACGGACGAAAAAGACACAACAACACCGAATGCCGATAAAGAGGAAAACCCGTCATTGCTGGATTTTTAAAGGGGGGAATGATGCTTATCACCGCATACAGCGAACGCCAGACGCGACACCACGAAAAAATACAACGACTGCTGAATTTTCTGAAGGAGGAAACGTACAGTGACTTTAAAACACTGATGCTGCTGTTCGGTTTCAGGGATCATAAATCACTGTATTCCCTGCTTTCAAAAGCCGAGGGTATGGGCTTGATACAAAAACATGTCCTGGTATCGCGCACGATGAAAATTTCATTATGGGGCATAACCACTGACGGGCTGGCCGTTGTATTAACCCCCGACGATGCGATTTTTCCGGCGCGGTTTGAGCCTTCAAAAATTACCGGCTGGACGCTGGAGCACCATCTTGATAATCAGACCGCCCGTATCATCCTTGAGCAAAAAGGCGCATCCGGATGGATAAACGGCGATCGCACAACCTTCCTCAATCGTTATCAGACCAGCCACCGCCCGGACGGACTGATTACCCTGCCCGGCGGCACCGTGATCGCCATTGAGACCGAGCGCCGTCTGAAAACCAGAGCCCGTTATCAGTCGATCATCGCCAGTCATTTGCTTGCCCGAACCCGTAAAGACTGGATTTACGTTTTTTATATCGTGCCGGACCCGCAGAAAAAGCGCGGTCTTGAACGGCTGTTTGACAGCATCCGGCACGTCATCGTTAACCATCAACACATCCCGCTGGAAACCCGCCACCGGCATGTCTTCCGCATCTACACGCTCGACGAGCTGCAACAGCTCGATGTAGGCCACGGCATATAGTTCTTCTGTATAACCAACTGCCCCAACCCGCCCACCAGCAGCGCAACGGCCTGAAATAATTCCCCTCGAAATACTCACCCAACATCAGAACAGACAGGACTCCAGAATGAACAGAGAAACTGACCGACTTGCTGACGTACTGACTGAAATGAGCGCCAAAGCACTGGTCACATGGATGACACATTCCGCATTGCACGACATACCGCGCGAAGCATTACTGGTTCGCGGCCACGATTTTGTGTACGCCCTACAGTCAAACTTTGTGCTGCTACGTGATGTTTTGTCAGAAACGCTGGAAGATATTGAGCAGCATAGCCATGACCTCGAAGAAAGACTTAATAATCTGGAACAGCGGCTGCTTGCACTTCAGGTAGTTGCTGGTAACCGAGAATAACTGCCCATTCCCCCCTGTCCGTGTGACTTGCTTTATTCCACTGCAGAGACATGACTGTTCGGTGCTCGCCTGGCTGCGCTCCGCCTCACTCATGTCTCTACAGCGTTACTGGTTAAGCCTATCCCAGCACTCAAAGCCGCATTTCTTTGCGGCCACTTCCTGCTCAGATTTTATCAATTAAATAACGATGCGCTTTCGATGCCGCGCTGGCGGCCTTGAAAATATAGCGTTTGTCGTTCTTCAGTGCTTTCAGCCAGGAAGCGATATAGCTTTCATGCTGAACCTCCCCGACAATCCCTAGGTCCGCCATCAGGAATGCGCTTCCCAGTTCGGCGATCAACTCCTCAAACGCATAATTCTCACTGCCAAACTTTCCTTTCATTTCACGGTTCAGCCGGCTTTTTGCCCCGCTCCAGTGAACCAGCTCATGCATTCCGGTGGCGTAGAAATTGGCCGCATCGGTAAAAAGACAACGTTCAGGTAAACGGATTTCATCGGTTGACGGTGCAAAAAAGGCGTTTTGTCCCTTCTCAATGATGGTTGCACCACTGTTACGGAAAAGCGCTTCCACCTGCGGTAACGGCTCAAAGGTCTCTGCCGGGAAAACGGCTTCGTCACTCAGAGGCAAACCATCAATTTGCTCAACATTAAACACGGTGAACGTCTTCAGCATCGGGATAAAGTCAGTTTCTCCGTCGTCATTTTCCTTTTTCAGGGTCGTATAGAAAATGGCTGTTGTGCCATGTTCGCCTTTACGCACCTGCCCGCCTTCCGCTTGCGCCTGTTTGTAAGTCATCCAGCGGGAATCGCTGAATCCCTGTTTAGATGCGCTGCACCACAGCAACATGATATTCATGCCACTATAAGCCACACCAGTGGCGTAATTGGAAGGCAGACCAGACATGCCATCTACACGTTGCCACGGGCAAGACCACGGTTTTACACCGGCTTCTAGCACAGAAATGATGCTGTCAGTAACGGTCTGATAAATGTCGGTTCTGGTTTGAGAAAATTTCGTTTTTGAGGAGCCTGACGGGTCCAGCGGGGATACGCTAGTCGCCGCTGCGGTGTTAGGGGCGCTAGTCTGGGTATGCAGGGAAATCGTCATGGTTTTTTCTCCGTCAGTAGTGTGAATTTCGTCTTCGTATCGCCTGACGGTTCGCTTTCCCGGCATCGTTCCGGCGCGCAAGGGCGCAGAATGCGTGCTATTTACCCTTGCGGGACGGGTTGTGCTGGGAAACGATTAACCGGAAGCTGATAGGGGAACGGAAGGCACACGGGAGAAAAAACTAACCCTGCACAGCCGGGCGTATCAGCCCGCTTATAGCTGCGACTTTTATCAGTGAAGTGGATGCATTGCAATTTTCCAGCAGCAGAGAATTATCCGCCTGGTGTGGTTTGGTTCCCCGGCAGCACAGTTCGGGAGGAAAACAACGAGTGTCCTCAGTGACAAAAAATGGCAATCGTAGCCTGAGAACACTGATCATTCACGGTGCACGATCAGTTATGCGATGCGTGAAAAAACGCGATGACGGGATGGGGCTTGGCTTAACAGGCTTGAAGCCCGGCGAGGGTTCCTGAAAAACACAGTGGCGCTGGCCAATAAGTTGACACGGATTATCTGGCGAATATTAACCAATTGCGTTGATTTTAATATGAATAAGGCTTTTGCAGCGAGTTGATTTAATACAGCGTTGAAAAAAATATGTCTCTCTGAGTTTGCAAGCACTGATGAGGAAACGGCTACATGGAATCACCTTACTTATATCGATCCCAGATAATCGCTTCCTGTTCTGGCGTATAGTAAATGCGCGTTCTTCGTTTCATGGCAACGTCCCCCTTCTTTAAGGATAGCGTTGCGTCGATCCGTTGAACTCACAGCGACAAACTGACCTAGTGCTTTGCTCAGATTTCTAACGTTTTAAATTCCAAAACATAATTCTCAGTCCCTGAAAAATGGGCACGTAATTATTTATCATTCTCTCATTGCCTGGATACATAGGCATCTCCCCAAGCTTTCATCGTCTCAAGTACAGGCGCAAGCGTAAAACCCAATTCAGTGAGTGAATATTCAACTCGTGGGGGGACCTCAGCAAATATCTCCCGGGAAATAATGCCATGAGCCTCAAGTTCTCTAAGTTGTAGGGTCAATGATCGCTGTGTGACACCGCCTATGAGTTTACGAAGCTCACCAAATCGTTTGGTTCCACTGAGCAGGTAGTAAATGATTAGCGGTTTCCATTTGCCCCCTGCGACGGTAATTGTTGCTTCAACTGTGCACCGGTAATTCTGTTCTTCCTGGATTTTCATCTTTCTTTAGATATTCCATTAGTATACTTACTATCCCTATGTATCAAAAATGTACCTACTTTTCAATATAACCTATAACGCTTAAAGTATACCGAGGCAGGTGGCTAAAGCTGATAATGATTTCTGTTAATTTAATCAAAGGGTTATGACTAATGAAAGCCGCATTTTATGACACCCAGGGCAATGCCTACGATGTGCTGAAAATTGGTGAAGTTCCTCAGCCCAGTCCAGGCCCGAATGAAGTACTCGTGCGCATTCATGTTTCAGGAATAAATCCATCAGACATTAAGGCAAGAACAGGTTTCTCTGCAAACATGCCATATGCACGTATCATTCCCCATCAGGATGGCGCAGGTGTGATTGAAGCGGTTGGTGAGAATGTATCATCTGAACGACTCAATGAACGCGTCTGGCTTTATGAAGCACAATATGGACGGGCGTCAGGCACGGCAGCAGAGTTCGTTGTCGTCCCCGCAGGTCAGGCTGTCAGGCTCCCTGACAACGTTTCGTTTGAAACAGGCGCTTCCCTCGGAATTCCAGCGCTCACCGCTCACCGCTGCCTTTTTTCCGATGGTGACCTTAAAGATCGCCGGGTACTCATTCATGGCGGAGCCGGAGCGGTAGGAACCGCAGCGATTTTATTAGCGAAATGGGCCGGTGCATGGGTTGTGACTACGGTGAGAAACGCTCAACAAGCGGTAATAGCAAAAAATAACGGTGCTGATTTAGTGCTCGACCATACCTCTGGCGATGTGGCCAATATCATTATGGCCAGGACAGACAATCAGGGGGTTGATCATATTGTCGATGTGGCTTTGAAAGAGAACGTTGATATCAACCTGGCGTGTTTGTCGCAGGGGGGCGTTATTAGCGCTTATGCGACGAGTAGCGCAACAGAAACACTTTCCGTTCCACTCCTCAAGGCCATGATACACGGCTGTGTACTCCGCTTTGTCTATATATACAATGTCCCCATCGAAGTAAAAAAAGCCAGTGCAGCAGATATTAATTCCTGCCTTGAAACGGGAACCTATGCCCCTTTAATAGGATTAAATCTGCCACTTGAGCAAATAGCGGATGCTCATTACGCATTGGAACACTCAAAAGTAATCGGTAAAGTCCTTATACATATGTAATGGCTTCCTTAAAAATTAGTGCACTGTGTGGTTCCTAAGCTCCGTTTCTGGCACAGGGCTGTTGTTGCAGCCCTGACAATCTTAGGCTTCAATCGATTCGGATATCTCCAACGCATCATCGACTTTAATGCCCAAGTAACGAACTGTGCTATACAGCGAATCGTCGAGACCAAGCTTTGCTTGCCATGCATGAAAATGCCCGATGTCAAGACTTTTGTGAAGCTATGCAGCGGCGTGAAAGCTAGTCGGGTCAAGAGGTTAGGCCAGATTTCGGTCTCTATCTGCCACTGCCGCTTTTCGAACCAGGTGCCGCATAGGCGCTTCGTGGCGGCGAACCCAGGAGCCTTGCAGCGCACAGGCGCCTTGGCCTTCAACTTCGCGCTAGCTTTGTACGGCCATCTCACGCGCCACTATCTTGCTCGCATTGTTGTGTGGCGGTGCTTCCGATGCCAATATCGACGCTCGCCAGCGTGCGTTTGCTCTGCTCGATGACAGCACGGGATTCAGCCTTGTGCCTTGGAAGTCGGCCAGTGAGCTGCGGTTGGGGCAAACGACGATGAGGGTTGTTCACGGCTCCTGTGTGCCGTGGGAGTTCGCACAACTGCGCACGCCGCCGGTAAAGTGATTTGTTCATTGCCACGCTTTCACTCGGCCTTGAGTCTGATCTCCCACGCTTTTGCCCGCTGAGTACGTGCCAGTGTTAGCGCCTGCTGCAAGATCTCCAATGTAGGTGTTTGATGGGATGCTTTATTCCTGAGCGCTCGGGCTTTGATCCTCATGAGTTCGGGAGCGTTCCAAAGCTGTCCTTTGGCCGCGTCGCCTGTCAGTCGAGCATTGATCAGCTTCGTTGCTTCTCGGCTATGGCCCTGTTCGATCATCGCGTTTGCAAAGTCCGACAAAAAAACGGAATAAGCTGGATCAAACCCGTGCGCTTGCAGCTTCTCTAAGGCAGATCTGAGCTCCAGGAAAGAGATTTCATCGGGGTTTTGGCATAACCGCGCCCAAAGCGCAAAAGCCGAACCATAGAGTCCCCAAAAATCCAGACCGTGATTTCCTGCAACTTGATTGAGCTGCTGCGACACGCGCGCGACCTCTTCCACATCACCTGAAAGTGCTGCCACAGTGCAGCTTCCCTCCAATAGAGCGCAGCATAGGGTGCAGGCGTGATCCAGTGCCATGGCTTCGTCAATGGCAACCTGGGCCGCACGCCGGGCTTTGGTCTCTCTCCCCATCATCAACAGAATGCGAGAAAGAAAAGCCCAGCCTGCTACACGCTGGTCTAACCCGAATCTGAAATGTGAGCCATGATGTTCGTCTCGCGCATAACTGTCGAGCATGGATTCGATTTCAATCAAAGCCTCAGCGTGGTTTCCCAAAAAATGAAGGGATGTTCCGATCAATCGACGTGCAGTCAGAAGCGCAGTTTGATCACGATGCTTCATGGCTAGTCCCGCCATCTTTTTACCGTGCTGAAGAGCCTGCGCGTAATGGCCGCTACGGAGGTTAAAGAGCCATAAACCATATTCCGCTTGCAGTTGCATTTCCTTGTCACCGAGTTGCGATGCAAGGTCGCAGGCCCTCGACCACGCATGCCTGTTCGCCGGGATCGGTCCGCGTGACCAAGTCAACGAGGTGGCCAGTGCGGCCTGAATCAACATCTCTTGATGTTCTTCTATGGAAGGGACTTCTGCATTTTCGAGCGCATCCGTCATCCTCTGGCGACATTCATCATGAAGCGAGAGTTGTATCCAGAATGGGGCGGAATTGGCCAGGATGCGCAGGCCCATACTGCGATGCTGATTACCTAGGAATGCCCATGCGAGGGCAGACCGGATGTCATCAATGTGGTGCTCGTACTGTCGCCTCCACTGAGGCGTGGGCAGAGACATCCAATCTCGTTGAGCTTGAGAGACCAGTTGATCAACGAAGTGCGCGTGTTTTTCAGCTAGGGTCGCCGTTCTGTCTCCAAGCTGCTCCAGGGCGTATGCACGCAGCATGCTCAGATAGCGATAACGAAGCGGCTGGGTTCCGGTTTGCAGCGCTACGAGTGATTTCTCGACAAGGCCGTAAACAACATCGACCAGTCTCGGAGATTGACCCATCTCGGCGGATATGACCTGTTCTGCCGCAGTGAGGGTGAAATCGCCTGGGAAAATAGCCAGCTCTTGGAATACATGTTGTTCAACCGAATTTAATAGTTGATAGCTCCACCTCATGGCGTCGCCAAGTGTCCGGTGGCGACCCGAGTTTCGGTGTTTCTGGGCGGCAAGCAATCCCGACGAAAGTGCCAAGTCTTCGGTGACGGAAGCGAGTCCCAGCGACGGCACGCGAGCAGCGGCAATTTCAAGCGCCAATGGAACGCCATCGAGTGCTCTGCATAATGTCGCAATCTGCTCTACGTTGTTTTCCGTGAGTTCGAAATGATAGTCGGCAGAAATGACTCGGCGGACAAACAATTCAATAGCACTATAGTCTTTTGCATGCTCTGCATTTATTGAGTGCGGGGGCACGGCGAGAGGATGGACTCGGTAGACCTGCTCACCCTCCAACCCCAATGGGGTTTGGCTAGTGAGAAGTACGCTCAGTCCAGGATCGGCCTCCAAAAGCTGGGCCAGGACTTCTGCACAAACCGATGCAACGTGTTCGCAATTATCCACGACCAATAGCGCCCTTGTCGGATGGAGCGCCAGTTGCGTAATTGTTCCAGCCAGCCCCGCTAACGCACTTGAAATAGCTGGCGATACTGAGGTAGCACTGCCGATTTGCGACAGGTTTGCAAAATAAACCCCATCTGGAAAATAAGGACTGGATCCCGATGCGACTTCTATCGCCAACCTGGTTTTCCCTACCCCAGCAGGGCCCGCGAGCGTTAATAGGCGTTGGGTAGCGAGTAGTCGATTTAACTCAAGTAGCTCCTCAGCGCGACCAATCAAAGGAGACCTGGGGCGAGGCAAGCCGCTCCGCCCTTGACGAATCCCAATGGATGAGGTCACTGCGCGGTGAAACTGTACTGCACCCGTAAACCGATAACCGCGGCCAAATTCCGTTGCGATAAGATCCCGATCATCCCCCAGGATTTTTCGCAGCGACGAGATTTGCGCCTGCAAACTGTTTTCTTCGACAACGCCTTTCGACCATATTCGGGAAAGGAGCGAATCTTTGGATACCACTTGTCCAGCTGCGCCTACAAGTTGAACCAGCACGTCAAGCGCGCGTTCACCCAACTCTAGCCGCACCCCGTCTCGCAGCAAGAACCGCAGACGCGGAAACAACTGGTATTGGCCGAAGGCAACCATATCGTCGTCGCGCGAATAAGGGGGCTTCGACGGTCTTTGAAGGCAATTCTTTGTACCGTTAGACATTTTTTTCACATAGCGAGTTTCGGCGTAAACAAAGGAGATTTCAGACGTCTGAAATTGTAGGCCAAAGACTTTGTCAGCACAATGCTTCAGCATGAGGGTCTATGTACTTCTATGTGAGCCTGTCCTATGTCTCAAGAACCCATGTCTCAAGAAAAGGCCGGTGGCGAACCTCAACCCGAGGCTGCTGCCCTTACTGAAGCTGCGCTTGCCCATCACCTGGACACGTCACTTCTGGCAGTTATGGCGGTAGCCTGCGGTGTTTTCGTATCGAATGTTTACTACAACCAGCCGCTTCTAGAGCTGTTGTACCGGGCGTTCCCCCAAGCAACGGGCCTGGTCAATTTGGCCCCGACAGTGACACAGCTAGGGTTCGCCTGCGGCCTGTTCTTGCTGGTTCCCCTCGGAGACCGTATTGATCGGAGAAAATTGATTCTCGGGCAGGCAGGAGCTCTAGTCTTGGCGTTGATATGCCTGGCTACGGCCCCGAATGCTTGGGCGCTTGTGCTCACCTCAGCGGTCGTAGGTATGTCCGCATCCGTTGCCCAACAGATCGTGCCGTTCGCAGCAGAACTCGCTGCGCCGAGTCGCCGTGGACAAGTGGTCGGCATTGTGATGAGTGGTGTGCTTTGCGGCCTTTTGCTGGGTAGGGCTTTTGGCGGATTTGTTGGCGGCCATTGGGGCTGGCGTGTCACGTATTGGGTAGGCGCCTTCCTCACAGCTATGGCTTGGCTACTGCTGCTGGTCAAGCTTCCTCATAGCAAACCGCAGACTGACCACGGCTACCTTAGCCTCATGAAGTCGCTTATCGGTCTGTGGCGAGAAGAACCACTGTTGCGCCGGGCAACATGTATTCAGGCTGCCTTGTTTGGTTCCTTTATGGGGCTTTGGACAATTCTGGCCTTGCATCTGCACGAGGCATATGGTTTGGGTGCTGACGTGGCGGGCCTCATGGGCATCGTCGGCGCAGCCGGGATTTTGATTGCTCCACTGGCTGGCCGTGTAGCCGATCAACGTGGCCCGCATGCCGTTATCGGGATTGGTTGCCTGATTATGTTGCTGTCATACCTTATTTTTGGCCTCTGGTGCAGCCTTATTGGTCTGATTGTTGGAATTCTCTTGTTGGACATCGGTGAACAGTTAGCGCTCATCTCCAACCAGCATGTGATTTACGCACTTCGCCCGGAGGCCAGGAGTCGGCTCAATACGTTGTTCATGAGCGGAATGTTCGTAGGTGGCGCAACGGGCTCATGGGGAGCGGGCATTAGCTGGCGTCTGGGGGGGTGGCTTACTGCGTGCATATTTCTCGGAATATTGGTGTTAATCGGACTTGTTATGCACTGCACAGGGAGGTTGTCCGCTTATGCAAATGCCAAAAGTTGAGAGGTGGGAAGGGGGCGATGCTCATATTGATGAACCTGTGAGAGGGCCCGGTATTATGCCTTGTTTGCCCTGATGTTCAACACCAGGGCGCGCATGCAGGAAGTGCTCGACCTGCAGCGCTGCGACGTGCGGCTGGAGGCCCCACCTCAAGTGCGGCTACATGGCAAGCGCAGCAAGGTGCGGCGGTGTCCGCTCTGGCCGGCCATGGTGAAAGGTGCTGCGGATGCGCTGCTTTCGTCCCTGGAGGCTCTGCAGTGACGTCGTGTTATACCGAACTAGGACGAGGAATTTTGTAGGCGACAGCACGAATTCAGGGTGGAATTCGGCATAGTACGGTGCCTGGCATAGCGGCCCATATGCCGAATGCGTCGTACGTGCCACTGCCGAAAGCGGAATCCACAACGTTGACCTTTGCCTGGTGGGCTTGTTGCATTGCTTGGAGTAGTCCTCAATGAAGAAGGAGTGGCAATACCGGCGAGGCTGAAAATGGCGATTAAGTCTTCTGAGCGGCAGCCTTTTGTCCGTTCGCGGTCAAAGACACTAGGCTGTGTCCCTTAATTGCATAACTTTTTTGTAAAACAGGCGGATGCAACCCAGTTTCACCATCGCCAGATAATTCCTCGCCGGTGTGGCAATGCAACGATATTCTTTTAACCGACCAAAGCAACGTTCAACAACGTTGCGATTGCGGTAGGCATCACGATCAAGCTGTGAACGACCATTCGACGCCATTTTCTCATTTGATTTGCGAGGAATGACGGTTTTTATACCTTTTTTCAGTTCGTTACGTAACGCATGTCCGGAGTAGGCTTTATCAGCCGGTACGGCATGATCACGTCGCTTCATGCTTCCGTTATGGCGCTGAACACCAATACCGCCCAGAAGATGTTGTGCGAACTTACTTTCATGGGCCTGTCCGGGGCTCAGCACGATGTTTAACGGCAGGCCGCTCCCGTCTGTCGCCAGATGGATTTTGGTGCCAAAACCACCGCGAGAGCGACCCAGGCTGTTATCTCCGGTGATATCGGGATGTTTTTTGCGCCCCGGCGGCGCATCTGAGTTCCCTGATATTGCTGCCATCCAGAGCAGTAGCTGACCAGTCCACGAGGCCATGGGCATCAAGAGATGAAAGTAACCTATTGAAAATAATGTTAATCACACCCGATTTTGACCATCGGTTAAAACGGTTGTAAAGGGTCTTCCATGGCCCGTATCGCTCAGGTAAATCGCGCCATGGTGCGCCTGAACACACCACCCAGAACATGCCGTTGATGATCATACAATGTTCTGCCCATGGGTGCCCGGCCCGTGGAGATGCAGGCTTTGCAGGGAGTAAGGGCTGGATGATAGTCCATGCTTCATCGGGAAGGTCATAGCGAGCCATAGTTCAGTATGTTGTGGAAACAGATGGTTACTTTAGCTCAGGTGATTAAGGGACACGGTCTAGGCTGGCAGGCGCAATAAGCGTAATCAGGCTGGAAAGTACGACAGTATGACTGACAGCGGTAACGCTGGTGTCCAACCTTACTTCTCTCATGTTTTTTAACAGCATCAATGCGTTCACAAAAGGGACATTTCACGTCAACCAGAGCCATAAATCCTTATCCGTAAAAACGAGAATTATACTGACCTGTCAACACATTGAATACTTGATCCGATTTTTATATGGGCGTAGGGGCACCCCAGCCTGCATTAGGCAAGTCGAGCATCGTCGATAACCGCTCGCGTGAGGGCAGCCTGTGACCTTCGAATTTCCTCGCTCGTCTGCCCCGTGGCAAGGAGATCTTCGATAAGATCGATGTGCAGCGCGCCAAGCAATACGTGTGCTTTATAGTCTACTTCTTCCGAGGCCCCTCCCCTTGTAGCATCCTTGAGCAGATCTCTCAGTAGCCCGTGCATCCACTTGTATTGCTCCGACTGTCGCAGCCCGAGGGAGGGGGTCTCCCGTGCGCGAATGAGGTGGCGATTCTCAAGCTTGAATGTGAGCAACGCATCTAGGAATGCGACCGCGCGTACGCGTGGTGGACCCCCGAATCCAAGGGGGGGCGTTTCCACTTCCACTGCCTTACGTAGGGTACCTAGCTTTGCCTCCCATAATGCATCAAGAAGTCCATTCCGACTGCCAAAGGCACGGAAAAGCGTTCCTTTTCCCACACAGGCTGCCCTTGCGATGGCTTCCATTGTAACAGTGCCTGGGGAATCGGCGACCGAGAAAAGTTGGTCCGCTGCGGCGAGTATGAGCTCCGCAGGAATCGAAGGCCTACCGCGGCGTATGCTATTGCTTTCGGACTCTTGGTCCGATAACATTATGGACTCACGGTCCGAAATTACAGTTTTTTGAGTTTTCGCCATCATTAACCCATTTTATCGGAGAAGAAAATGTCCATAACATACGCTTTACCTATGTGGTTCGCAAAAGCAATCCAGGCACTTCAATCGGGAAATATAGAAGAATGGATGAATATTTACGCTGCTGACGCGGTGCATGAGTTTCCGTTTGCACCACCAGGATGGGTCGTTAAGCTGGAGGGACGCGAGCAGATTGGAGCCTACATGAGCCAATTGCCAGCTCTACTCCATTTCGGTTCGCTCAGTGATATTAGAGTGCGTGAAGTTGGCGATGAACTTATCGTGGAAGCTATTGGCCATCACAGGCGCACCTCCGACAATACGCCAAGGTACATAAACTACGTCTGGTTTATTACTTTGCACAATGGAAAGGTGACTCACATCCGAGACTATATGAACCCATTGCAGCTATCGACCAGCTAAAAATATCCGAAGTCATTGCTCTATAATGGTCAATTCCCCTTAGTATAGGCCCTATTTGATCCGTCTGTAGTCGTCTAAGCGGACGGACCATTACACATCATGATGTATGACCTGTGTATACTTTGTATCCGTGATGAGAGGCGGCCGCATTGCCTCGTATAAAATGTCCGGCAGTGACCCTATTGTGCCTTATGTCCTCTTCCCGCTTAGATTTTGTCCATCAAATAAACGATGCGCTTTCGATGCCGCGCTGGTCGTCTTGAAAATAAAGCTTTTATCGTTCTTGAGCACTTTCAGTCAGGAAGCGATATAGCTTTCATGCTGAACCTCTCCAATGCTCCCCAGAGCCGCCATCAGGAACGCGCTTCCCAGTTCGGCGATCAACTATTCAAAAGCCTCCCCCTCACAGCCAAACGTCCCTTTCATTTCACGGTTAAGATGGTTTTTAGCTCCGATCCAGTGAACCAGTTCTACGCCCTATCTTTTAAGGAAGAAAAGTCGACATATATG
>NZ_JAFMOS010000576.1 GCF_019049755.1 Rahnella perminowiae | reverse complement strand
CGCATAAGCGGCCTTTTCAGAGTAGATATCCGGTTATAGCGTCGGATGCTCTACTTTGTGGGTATGTTCGGTATTCTCATTCTTCTTACCAAAGCGGCGGCGAACCACCACGAAGAAGACCGGAACAAAGAAGATCGCCAGCAGGGTGGCTGTGATCATCCCGCCCATAACGCCGGTACCTACAGCATTCTGAGAACCGGAACCTGCACCAGAGCTGATAACCAGCGGCATAACACCGAGGATGAACGCCAGGGAAGTCATCAGAATCGGACGCAAACGCATACGAACCGCTTCAAGTGTTGATTCGATAAGGCCCTTGCCTTCTTTATCCATAAGATCTTTGGCGAACTCAACAATCAATATGGCGTTCTTCGCGGACAGCCCGATGGTAGTCAGCAGGCCCACCTGGAAGTATACGTCGTTGCTCAAACCACGCATTGTCGCTGCCAGAAGTGCACCCACAACACCGAGCGGAACCACCAGCATGACCGAGAACGGTATTGACCAGCTTTCGTACAATGCTGCCAGACACAAGAATACGACGATCAGGGAGATAGCATACAAGGCCGGAGCCTGGTTACCTGACAGACGTTCCTGATAAGACAGACCGGTCCAGTCATAGCCGATACCGTTTGGCAATTTAGAAGCCAGAGACTCCATCATTGCCATGGCAGCACCCGAACTTTTGCCCGGCGCTGGCTGGCCCAGAATTTCCATTGATGGCAAACCGTTATAACGTTCCAGACGCGGTGAGCCGTATTCCCATTTCGCACTTGAGAAAGCGGAGAACGGTACCATCTGTCCAGCGCTGCCACGGACATACAGATTGTTAATGTCCGAAGGCAACATACGGTATTTATTTTCAGCTTGCACATACACTTTCTTCACACGACCACGGTCGATGAAGTCGTTGACGTAGCTACCACCAATCGATGCACCCAATGTGGTGTTGATGTCGGAGATAGAAACGCCAAGTGCCGTTGCTTTTTCCTGATCAATTTCGATTTTGAACTGTGGCGTATCTTCCAGACCATTTGGACGAACCTGAGTCAGCAAGTCAGGGTGTTGAGCAACCATGCCCAACAACTGGTTACGTGCCTGCGTCAGTTTGTCATGCCCAAGGTTAGCCTGGTCAATCAGCTGGAAGTCGAAGCCTGTCGCCGTACCTAACTCAACAATAGCCGGTAAGTTGAACGGGAACACCAGTGCATCTTTAATGGTGCTGAATGCGCCCATTGCACGGCCTGCAATAGCAGGAACTTTGTTTTCAGCGCCGCTACGTTCTGACCAGTCTTTCAGACTGACAAACGCGATACCGGTGTTCTGTCCACGACCTGCAAAACCGAAGCCGTTAACCGTAAACACGGAATTCACGTTAGCTTTTTCTTTCGTCAGGTAGTAGTTGCTGACTTCATCGAGCACTTTCTGTGTACGTTCCTGGGTTGCACCTGCTGGCAACTGCGCCATGGTCAGGAATACACCCTGATCTTCTTCCGGCAGGAAGGAGGTTGGCAGGCGGATAAACAGGAATGCCATGCCGACAACGATCAGCAGATAAATCACCAGATAACGACCGGTGCTGCGCAGAATGTTACCCACGCTGTCGGTGTAGTGGTGCGTACTTTGCTCGAATTTTTTGTTGAACCAGCCGAAGAAACCTTTCTTCTCGTGATGCTCACCTTTAGCGACCGGTTTGAGCATGGTCGCACAAAGCGCAGGCGTCAGGATCATCGCCACCAGAACTGACAGCACCATGGCAGAAACGATGGTGATGGAGAACTGGCGATAAATAACACCGGTTGAACCGCCGAAGAAGGCCATCGGGATGAATACGGCAGACAGCACCATCGCGATCCCGACCAACGCTCCCTGGATCTGTTCCATGGATTTTTTGGTGGCTTCTTTTGGTGGCAAACCTTCTTCGACCATGACACGTTCGACGTTTTCGACCACGACGATGGCGTCATCAACGAGCAAGCCTATCGCGAGCACCATCCCGAACATCGTCAGGGTGTTTATCGAGTAACCGAACGCTGCCAGAATGGCAAAGGTACCCAGCAAGACCACCGGGACCGCGATCGTTGGGATCAGGGTTGCACGGAAGTTTTGCAGGAACAGGAACATCACCAGGAATACCAGGACGATGGCCTCGAACAGCGTTTTACCCACTTCTTTAATCGAGATTTTAACGAACGGCGTGGTGTCGTACGGATAAACAACTTGCAAGCCAGACGGGAAGAATGGCTCCAGTTTAGCCAGCGTAGCTTTCACGGACGCTGCAGTATCCAGGGCGTTAGCACCGGTCGCCAGTTTAATCCCAAGACCTGAAGCCGGCTGTCCGTTGAAGCGGGCAATAACGTCGTAGTTTTCACCACCGAGTTCAATTTTTGCCACATCTTTCAGGCGAACCTGAGAACCGTCCTGATTCACTTTCAGGATAATTTTGCCGAATTCATCCGGTGATTTCAGACGTGTCTGAGCCACGATAGAAGAGTTCAGCTGCTGTCCCGGAACCGGTGGCGTACCGCCTAACTGACCGGCAGCAATCTGGTTGTTCTGGACTTTAATGGCATTGATGACATCAACCGGCGTCAGCTGGAAGTTGTTCAGCTTGTTCGGATCCATCCAGATACGCATTGCGTACTGAGCACCGAACAGCTGAACGTCACCCACACCGGCGGTACGGCTGATAGGGTCCTTGACGTTGGAACCGACGTAGTCGGCAATATCATCCTGAGTCATTGAACCATTGTTAGAAATAAAGCCAGCAACCATCAGGAAGCTACTGCTCGATTTCTCAACGGAGATACCCTGTTGCTGAACTTCCTGCGGCAGCAACGGCGTTGCGAGCTGCAGTTTGTTCTGCACCTGTACCTGTGCGATATCCGCATCAGTACCGGAAGCAAAAGTCAGGGTAATCTGAACAGTACCGGACGAGTCACTCGTCGACGACATGTACATCATGTTGTCGATACCGTTCATGTTCTGTTCAATAACCTGAGTGACGGTATCCTGTACCGTCTGCGCATCCGCGCCCGGGTAAGTTGCGGTCAGCTGGATAGCCGGTGGCGCAACGGTTGGATACTGTGCAATCGGCAATTTAAGAATTGCCAATCCCCCGGCCAACATGATGATGATCGCAATCACCCATGCAAAGATGGGACGATCTATAAAAAACTTAGCCATGAATTACCGGCTCCTATTAAGACTTCGTCGCTGTAGCGGGCGCTGCTGCGTTTTGATCGACTTCCTGTGCAGTAACCTGTACGCCTGGCTTAATTTTTTGCAGACCTGTCACGATAACTTTATCGCCACTTTTCAGGCCCTCTGTCACAACCCATTTGTCGCCAATCGCCTGTGTCGTCGTCACAGTTCGAAGTTCAACTTTATTGTCCGCACCGATAACCATCGCTGTTGCATCACCGCGTGGGTTACGGGTGATACCTTGCTGCGGTACCAGCAGCGCGTTGTTGTTAACACCTTCATCAAGACGCGCGCGTACAAACATACCCGGCAGCAGGGCATCATTTGGATTCGGGAAGATGGCGCGTAAAGTAATGGAACCGGTAGTTTCATCAACCGTCACATCAGAGAATTCTAATGTACCCGGCTGTGAATATTCTTTACCGTTATCCATCAGCAGCTTGACTTGCGCTTTACCGTCTGTCTGTTTCAGTGAACCGTCAGCCAGTTCCTGTTTCAGGCGCAGGAAATCATTACTGGACTGCGTCACGTCAACATAAATAGGATCGAGCTGTTGCACGGTCGCTAGCGCATTGGTCTGGCCGTTAGACACCAGCGCACCTTCTGTCACAGACGATTTACCGATGCGTCCGCTGATCGGGGAGGTGACTTTGGTGTAAGCCAGATTGATGCGTGCAGACTCAACGGCTGCTTTCGCACTGACTACCGCCGCATCAGCCTGTGCCGCCGTAGCGACAGCCGTATCGTAATCTTGCTTACTGATATAGCTGGTGCCGAGCAGAGGCTTGTAACGGGTAACGGTAAGACGGGAAATTTGTGCGTTTGCCTGAGCTTTTACCAGATCGCCTTTAGCGCTGTCATACGCGGCCTGATAAGTGGCAGGATCAATTTGATATAATGAAGTACCGGCTTTAATGTCGCTGCCTTCAACAAAGTTGCGTTTGAGAATGATACCGCTAACCTGTGGGCGTACTTCAGCAATGCGAAAAGCAGCAGTACGACCTGGAAGTTCGGTAGTCACATTAAGCGGTTCAGTTTTCAGGGTAACGACGCCAACCTGCGGAGCCTGTGGCGCACCTTGTTGAGCTTCTTTATCGTTACATCCTGTAAGTGCTAAGCTTCCGGATAGCATCAGAACTACCGCCAGAGGCGTTAACCCTCTGTTTTTGTTCATAAATAAACCTCAAGTGTCCGATTTCAAATTGTCCAATGGATCACAACATTCTAAATCCATTGCTGCGCTTTTAGTATGTGCGTGCTATGTTACATACATTCAAGAATGTATGTAAATCAAACTCCCCTGAAAGATAAACCTATGGCACGAAAAACCAAATCACAGGCGCTGGAAACCAGACAACACATTCTGGATGCTGCTGTGCGCGAATTTTCTGCCCGTGGGGTATCGTCGACATCACTGACTGATATTGCTAATGCAGCCGGTGTGACGCGGGGCGCAATTTATTGGCATTTCAGGAACAAAGTGGAACTGTTTAACGCGATCTGGGAAGCTTATGAATCCCGGATAAAAGTGCTCGAAGTAGAGTATCAGACAAAGTTTCCGAATAATCCACTGCGTATTTTGCGCGAAATCCTTATTTACATACTGGTCGCCACCGTCACGGATAGCCAGCGTAAGGCATTGATGGAGATTATATTCCATAAATGTGAATTTGTTGGGGAGATGACTTCAGTCCATGAAGCCCGTAAAGCGCTCTATATGGAAGGGTACGGTAAAATCGAACGTATTCTCCTGCGCTGTATAGACGAAAAGCAACTACCCGCTAATCTTGATACCCGCCAGGCTGCCATTATTTTACGTGCCTATCTGACCGGCTTAATGGAAAACTGGTTATTTATCCCTGAAAGCTTTGATTTAGAAGGTAATGCCGGGAAATTTGTGGATACCTATATTGATATGTTGCGACACTCGTCCTTTCTCGCCGTAGTAAAGTAACGCTCTGATACTTTCTCCTGTATTAATAAGCCTGCAAATTTTTTCTCCTGTTGATGATTAAATAACCACCCTGATGTTGTATTCAGATACGCTTTTCTCCTTCCTTTCATTGTTAACACTGTTATTGTCGTTACCATATTATTCATTTGGTAAATGAGTTGGCACAGACGTATGTGTATCCGGTTTTTGACCGCTTTTTCTGATGTAATTTTTCCCCGCAAAAAAAAGGGGATGACAGGGTTTTTTACGGGGATGATTTGCATTGCCCTGTTTCTTTTCTCCCTTCCCGGTCACGCGGCCAGTAATGATATTCCCAGCCGGAATGAAGTTCAGAACCAGCTTGATGCATTAAATCGCCAAAAAAACCTGACGCCGGTCGATAAACTTTCGCAACAGGATCTGATCCACACGCTGGAATATCTTGATGCGCTTGACCGGGTGAAGCAGGAAGTTAATCAGCTGCAAAAACAGGTCGCGGAAGCCCCGCAAAAATTGCGTAGCGCGATGGATGGCCTGGATCAAATCAAAAACAACCCGAAAGATGATGCGAATAAAGCGCAGCTTTCTGCGCTGTCGCTGCGTCAGCTGGAAAATCGTCTTAACGATACGCTCGATGATCTTCAGTCTTCTCAGGAAGATTTATCGACGTTTAATACCCAACTGATTTCCCTGCAAACCCAGCCGGAACGTGTACAAAACGCGATGTACACCTATTCACTGGCCATCCAGAAAATTCGTAATCAGCTCAACGGGATGTCGCCCGGTCAGCAGGATCTCCGGACTACTCAGCAAAATATGCTGGTCACGCAACAGGCGTTGCTGACTGCGCAGATTGATCTGCAACGCAAGAGCCTTGAAGCCAACACGACGTTGCAGGATCTCCTGCAAAAACAACGCGATTACACCAATGCACACATCAGTCAGTTGGAACATACCGCACAATTGTTGCAGGAAGTGGTCAACGGAAAACGGCTGATTTTGTCTGAACGTACGGCAAAAGAAGCCCAGAGTCCGGATGACACCTCTAACATCCAAAATGATCCGCTGGTCGCGCAGGAACTGGGGATTAACCGTCAGCTCAGTGAACGCCTGATTGCCGCAACGGAAGAGGGCAATCAGTTGGTGCAAAAAAACATCACGGTGAAAAACTGGCTCGACCGTTCGGCTCAGGCTGAGCATGACCTCAAAGAGCAAATCACTGTGCTGAAGGGCAGTTTATTACTGTCGCGCATTTTGTATCAGCAACAGCAAAATACCATTCCGCCTTCCGGCCTGATAACCGATATGAGCACACATATTGCCGATCTGCGTCTTGAACAATTCAAGATCAATCAGCAGCGTGATGCCTTATTCCAGGGCGACAGTTATATTCAGGGCGTTGTCAGCAGCAGTAAAGAAACCATTAATGGCGATATCAGCGATGCGCTGGATCAGATTGTCGACATGCGACGGGAGTTGCTTGATCAACTGAATAAACAACTCGGTAATCAGCTTTCGCTGGCCATCAGCTTACAGATTAACCAGCAACAATTACTGAGCATCAATCAGTCGCTGACCGAAACGCTGACCCAGCAAATTTTTTGGGTGAGCAGCAACAAACCGATGAACTGGGAGTTCATCAAGTCTCTGCCCGATGAAGTGAAAAATCAGCTGAGCGGCCTGCATGTCAGTATTCCGCCGGGCGAACTGATGCTGGGTGCACTGCATTCTCTGCCGGTGACCATCCCGCTGTTAACTGTCATTTTGTTGCTGTTATGGCGCCGGAAATATATCAATCAGCGGATTGAAATGCTGGGTAAAGATGTCGGACAGCTCAAGCGGGACAGCCAGTTGCATACACCGCAGGCGCTGGCATTGATGGCACTGAATGTGTTGCCGGGCGTCCTGCTTATACTCGGCATCGGCTACTGGCTTTCAGTGTGTGATATCGATCCGAGTGATTTCTTATGGACACTGGCGCAACGGCTGGCGGTTTTCCTGCTGGTGATGGGCTTTTGTTATCGCATTCTCAAACCTGGCAGCATAAATGAACGGCACTTTACTATGCCGGCAACCACCTGTGCTCACTATCGTCGTTCTGTCATTCGTCTGAGTCTGATGATGTTGCCCGTGATTTTCTGGTCGGTACGCGGTGAGAAAGCGCCGCTCGGGCTGGTGGATGACATCATCGGTCAGGTCGTGATTTTCCTGACAATGCTTGCTCTGGCCGTTCTGGTCTTCCCGATTGCGCGTGATGGCTGGCGTGAAAAAGATTCACACAGTATTCGTCTGGTGGTGGTGACGGCCATTGCGCTGGCACCGCTTTTCTTTGTCGGATTGATGGTCACCGGTTATTTTTACACCACGCTGCGTCTGGCTGGCCGCTGGATTGACAGTCTGTATCTGCTGATTTTCTGGAACATTACCTATCTCACGGCATTGCGTGGATTAAGCGTGGCCGCACGGCGCCTGGCTTATCGCCGAGCGCTGGCGCGACGCCAGACCATAGCGGCGAAAGATGGCGCGGAAGGCAGCGAGCCGGTCGAAGAGTCGCAGATCGGGTTAGATCAGATCAACCAACAGTCATTGCGCCTGACCACGATGGGTCTGTTCTTTATTTTCGCGACCATATTCTATTGGATCTGGTCGGATTTACTGACGGTCATTTCGTATCTGGACAGCATTACCTTATGGCATTACTCCAGCACGGTAGCGGGTGCGGTCATTCAGCAAACGGTGACGCTGGGTAATTTACTGCTCGGTTTTCTGGCGGTGATTGTGGCCTATGTGTTAACACGAAACTTACCGGGGCTGCTTGAAGTCGTCGTGCTATCACGGCTGCAATTGCGGCAGGGGACGTCCTATGCCATCACGACTATCCTGACCTATTCGATTACGGTGATTGGCGCAGTCACGGCACTCGGATCGCTCGGCGTCTCGTGGGATAAATTGCAATGGCTGGTGGCAGCGCTGTCGGTCGGGCTCGGCTTTGGTTTGCAGGAGATCTTCGCGAACTTTGTTTCAGGTCTGATCATACTTTTCGAACGTCCGGTACGTATTGGCGATACCGTCACCATCGGGACATTCTCGGGCACCGTCAGCCGCATCCGTATCCGTGCGACCACGATTATCGATTTTGACCGCAAAGAAGTGATCATCCCGAATAAAGCTTTTGTGACTGAGCGGCTGATTAACTGGTCGCTGAGCGATACCGTCACCCGGGTGTTAGTCAAAATTGGCGTGGCGTATGGTTCTGATCTCGACAAAGTGAAGGAAATTTTATTGCAGGCGGCACATGAAAACTCTCGTGTGATGAGTGACCCCGCGCCCTTGGTGTTCTTCCTCAATTTCGGAGCCAGTACGCTTGATCATGAGCTACGGGTGTATGTGCGTGAGCTGGGGGATCGCAGTTATACCGTGGATGAACTCAACCGCAGCATTGATAAGCTGTGCCGCGAGAACAACATTAATATCGCGTTCAATCAGCTGGAAGTGTATCTGCATAATCAGGACGGTAGCGAAGTTCAGGAAGTGAAAAGGGTGCTGAGACAGCCCGGCGATCAGCAGGACCATTTCTCACCGGTCTGAGGCGTAGCGTGCCAGTCAGGGGAAAGCGACGGATTCCCCTGAAACAGGCAGCCGGCTGGCTTAAAGGTAGCTGATCGACAGCGTACTTTTACTGTTCTTTAACTTTTCCTGATAATCGCGATGTACAATTTCCAGCGCCGCAAGAGCGGTTTCAGGGGCAATCTCATTGCACTCAAGCAGGTAAATCAAATCGACAGCAAGCTGAAGTTCGGGGGGCGCATTTTCTACGGACATATAGGCCAACGTTATGATTAGCAGGTTTTGGACTTACTATTATAGATAAGAAAAGGCTTAGCCTGAATGCCGGATTAAAAAAATGTGATAAAGATTCAAAAACCTTTTTCCTGCCGCTCGATTTGTCTCTCAATTTTGGCCAGTGCCTGCCGACAACGCATTAAACGTCCTTCGAGTGCTGCCAGCTCCTTCTGCACCCGCTGCTGATCGCTGAATGTAGCCAGCTGGCCCAGCGTCGTCTCCCGGTCTTCAATCATCGCGATCAGACGCCGCTCGAACTGCTGAGTTTCCGCCAGTTTGGTATAATTATCATGGCTTTTGCGTTCGGGTGTCTGGTGTGTTTTACGCAAAGACTGGGTCGCCAGTTCGCGCTGCATGGCGGTAATTTGTGCCACCAGCCGTTCAGCAATAAATGCCACCTGTGCGGAACGTTTCTCGAGTACTTCCTGATTAAGTTGCTGCAAATTGGTTTTAATTTCTGCCAGATAGTCGCGCAACCGGGTACCTTTGGTTGAGAAAAGTGCGACATCAAACCGCGCCTGCGAGGCGGAAACATGGCCGATCGGTTCAATTTCCCTGGCCAGTGTTTCGATCTGCTGATCGAGGACATGTAAAATTCGTTCTGTGCTCACGATAATCTCCCTTAAACTCTGGCGTAGCTTACCGGTATGCCAGCTTCTGCGCACTTGTTTACACTGAGAATCCGCAAACCGGCTACACAGTCTGTTTGAAACCGAAGGAAATGCATGAAACGCGTACTACTGATTACCCTAGGCTGGTTGTGTGTGGTGCTGGCGACGCTCGGGGTGGTGCTACCGCTGTTGCCGACGACCCCCTTTTTACTGCTGGCCGTCTGGTGCTTTGCCCGCTCATCACCACGCTTTCATCAGTGGTTATTGTACCGCTCATGGTTTGGCAGCTATCTGCGCCACTGGCAGACACATCGCGCATTACCGAAAGGTGTAAAACCGAAAGCGATCGTACTGATTGTGGTGAGTCTCTCGGTTTCGATCTATTTTGTGCCGTTATTGTGGGTGCGTATTTTACTGGTTTGCATGATGTTTGCGTTACTGATCATGATGTGGCGATTACCAGTGGTTGACCTTGAGCAATAAAACAGGCGATCATGTCCGGCTGCGGGTTGCTTTTTAAAGCAGCTTTGCATAGATTTGGGCATCTCGTACGTCGGTGCGCTCCCAATTTCCTTCCTTGAACGACATGCTTTATCACGGCATGACGGGGGACATTTGACCGCCCGCGTTTAAGTATGAACAGCAGCTTTATCAGGCAATTAACATTATGACCGCTACCGCACAGCAGCTACAGTTTATTAAAGACAGTATTAAAACCATCCCTGACTATCCTAAGCCAGGCATACTGTTCCGTGACGTCACCAGCTTGCTGGAAGACCCAAAAGCTTACGCTGCAAGCATTCAGTTACTGGCTGATCGTTACCGTGATGCCGGCGTCACCAAAGTGGTAGGCACCGAAGCGCGGGGCTTCCTGTTTGGCGCACCGGTTGCGCTGGTTCTGGGCGTGGGCTTTGTTCCCGTGCGTAAGCCGGGCAAGTTACCGCGTGAAACCATCAGCGAAACCTACGATCTGGAATACGGTACTGACAGCCTTGAAATCCACGTTGATGCTATTCAGCCTGGCGAAAAAATTCTGGTGATCGACGATTTGCTGGCAACGGGTGGCACGATTGAAGCCACGGCGAAACTGATCCGCCGTCTGGGCGGGGAAGTGACCGATGCCGCATTCATCATCAATCTGCCGGAACTGGGCGGTGAAAAACGCCTGAATGATTCAAATATCAACTGTTACAGCCTGGTCTGTTTCGACGGCCACTGATTTTTACCCGTTGGTAATGAACTGGCCTCGCCGTTAACGCGAGGCCTTTTGCTTTCTGCGCCGTTATTTTCCGCTTTCTCCGGTCCAGACCACCATGACTTTATCCTCACCTTGCTGACGGCTGAAGGCATAATATTGCGCGGTTTGCTGTGATTTCTGCACGCCTGCGCCAACCGCGGGGTGTTGTTCCCTGAACGTTCCCAGTTTTTGCCAGTGCCTGAGTAAAGCCTGTTTCGGGCCAGTCAGTTCATGCCAGTTCATGTCGGACCGCGTTCCTTGTAAAGGATCTGAACCCGTCGGGCCAAACTGACGGCCACTTTCATCGCCGTAATAAATCTGTACCGCGCCCGGTGCCAGTAATAATAAATCTGCGGCACGCTGCTGTAATGCCAGAGACTCCCTGGCATCGGCAGTGAAAAACAGCCGGGTATCATGTGATGACAAATAACTGAGAACGTTAAAATCCTGCATTTTCTCCGCCATCTGCTGATAAGTTGTGTCGATATTGGCAAAACAACTCAGCGCCGCTGCTGCCTGATCCTGAAAATCAAAATTAATCATGGCATCAAATCCACTGGCGTAATAATCGCTTTTCATCACGCCATGACCCCACGCCTCGCCGGTCATCCAGAATGGCGCGTCATCAAGCACCTTTGCAGGATTGGCGGCTTTCCATTGTTTCAGGGCTTCGGCTGAACGCTCTTTAAGTAAGGCCAGTGTTGATTTTTCGACGTGTTTGGCGGTATCCACACGGAACCCGTCTATGCCGTAGTCCCGTACCCACTGACTGAGCCAGGTGACCAGATAATCACGCGGTGTTGCACCGGGAATTTCACGTGCGGCCGTATCGGGTTTGTTGCGATAGAAAACGGGCAGGCCGCTGACCTGACTGGATTCCGTTTTAATATCCGGCAGGAAGGCTAATGACATGGTCAGATCGTCATAACCGGGCGAGTCATAATCGCCAATGTCGGTACGGATCCATTTTTCACCCCACCAGGTACGCCAGCCGTCCTTGTCGCCGAAATTGATATAATCATTAAAGCTGTGCCAGTTCTGACCAGGGCCGGGCTTCCAGTCCGTCCAGTTTTTGCCGAGCATTTTTGCGATATCATCACCTTTCAGATACAACGAGCCAAAATGGAAGGTTTGCATATCCGCCAGCGTGGCGTAACCGGTGTGATTGACGACAACGTCAAATAAAATGCGGATCCCACGCCGGTGGGCTTCACTGACCAGCTTTTGCAAATCTTCCCCGGTACCCATATTGGCATCGAGTTTTGTCCAGTCGAGGGTGTAATAGCCATGATAGGCATAATGCGGAAAATCGCCTTTGGTGCCGCCGCCAACCCAACCGTGGATCTGTTCGAGCGGCGAACTGATCCACAGCGCGTTAACGCCCAGCCGTTGCAGATAATCGAGTTTGGTTGTGAGTCCGGCCAGATCGCCACCGTGGAAGGTACCGATTTCCTGCAGGCCGTCACTGTGGCGACCATAGCTGTGATCGTTTTCCGGATTGCCGTTTTCGAAACGATCGGTCAGTACAAAATACACCGTGGCATTTTTCCAGTTGAATGTGGCTGGCGTTTTACGCTCTGCTGATTCCAGTAACAGCAAACCCCCGCTGGCCGGGTCGGGCATCATGGTGATGTGGCCTTTTGTTACTGTGGCGCTCTGGCCGGAATAAAAATCGCGAACAGTTTCACCCTCAGCAAAAGTGCCGGAGACATCGACAATCAGCGGTTTCCCATCCTGACGCGGACAGGTTTTCGCCACGGCAGCGACAGATTCCTCCGCCGTATTCAGACTGAGCTGAAGCGTTGGCGTACCGCTGCGGGTATCAATTCGCACCTGATAATCTCCGGAGCGGAACTGTTTCCAGTAAACCGGCGGGTGGCTTTTGCAGGGTTGCAGCGACAGCACCTCGTTAAGCTTTATCGCGGTAGACGGTTGCCAGCACTGATTATCCTGATGTAATTCAAGCGTACGTTGCCCTTTTGGTAACGTGGTGTGGCTGGTGAATATGCCGCTGACCGGTTCGGCGAAACCGGGAAAGCCTTGCAGCGTCCAGCTGGCCTGTGCGGCGGGGCAAACGAGCAATAATAAAGGCAGTGTCAGGGGTTTCATGGCTCTCCTTACAAAAGGCAGGAAGCATTATCAGAACAGAGGTGAATCCAGTTTAGTAAGTGCGCAAAATTTGCCCTCATCCTGTGAGACGAATTGTCAGGAGGAGAAGGAAGGGGGAGAAACTGCGACGCGGTATGCAAAAGTAAAGTAATAGGAATGAGGGCGACCCTGCTGGTACACTATGCAGTGGCAGTCTGGCTCAGGCATCATTATGCTGAGTCTTCAGTCTCCGTTTCGCAGACCCGCGCAGAAAGACGGGTTAAACGATGTTTTTTCGTGTATCGTCAAATTAATCATTATAAATCAACGATGAAGTGTTAATGAGCTATCAGGTTCTTGCCCGTAAGTGGCGCCCCCAAACTTTTGCCGACGTCGTCGGACAGGAACATGTGCTGACCGCACTGGCCAATGGCCTGTCGCTCGGGCGCATCCATCACGCCTACCTGTTTTCCGGTACCCGTGGCGTGGGCAAAACCACCATCGCCCGCCTGCTGGCGAAAGGGCTTAACTGCGAAACCGGGATCACCTCCACGCCTTGTGGCGTGTGCGATAACTGCCGTGAAATCGAGCAGGGCCGTTTTGTCGATCTGATTGAGATCGATGCCGCATCGCGTACTAAAGTCGAAGACACCCGCGATTTGCTGGATAACGTGCAATACGCACCGGCGCGTGGCCGCTTCAAAGTTTACCTGATTGACGAAGTGCACATGCTTTCGCGTCATAGCTTCAACGCGCTGTTGAAAACGCTGGAAGAGCCGCCTGCACACGTCAAATTCCTGCTGGCGACCACGGATCCGCAAAAGCTGCCGGTCACCATTTTATCGCGTTGTTTGCAGTTCCATCTGAAAGCGCTGGATGCTGAACAGATCCGCAAACAGCTCGAACATGTATTAACCCAGGAAACCATCACCACTGAGCCGCGTGCCTTACAACTGCTTTCCCGCGCTGCCGACGGCAGTATGCGTGATGCGTTAAGTCTCACCGATCAGGCAATCGCGATGGGACAGGGTGCCGTCACCACTGAAACCGTGGCACAAATGCTTGGTACGCTGGACGACGAGCAGCCGCTGGCCATGCTCGAAGCGCTGGTCAGCGCCGACGGTAGTCAGATGATGGCGCAGGTCGAACAGGCCGCATCCCGTGGGGTCGACTGGGAAAATCTTTTGGTGGAGACGCTGGCGCTGCTGCACCGTATTGCAATGGTTCAGCTCCTGCCGTCCGTGCTGGATAATCATTACGCAGCTATTGAGCAACGCCTGCGTGAGCTCGCGCGTGTCATTCCGCCAGCTGATGTGCAGCTTTATTATCAGACTTTACTGATTGGCCGCAAAGAGCTGGCGTATGCGCCCGACAAACGCATGGGCGTCGAAATGACGCTGCTGCGCGCTCTGGCCTTCCATCCGAAAGTGATTATTGCTGAACCGGCTCCGCAACCCGTCGCAACCCCGGCAAATGTGGCGACACCAGCGCCATCGCAACCGGCAGCGCCGCGTAACGCACCGCCGCAACCAAACTATAATGCTCCGCCGCCGCCGGGGAATGCAGAACCGGCGGCGATGCCGGATACCACTGCGCAACTTCTACAGGCGCGAACACAATTGCTCAGGCAGGGGAGTACCACCCCAAAAAAAGCTGAGCCGGCAGCGCCAGGAAAAGCGCGGCCGGCAACCTCAGCACTGGAGCGCCTCGCTTCGGTGACTGAACGTGCGCAGACATTGGCCGTGAAGAAAGAGCCCGCCGCGCCAATAAAAGAAGAAGCCTATCGCTGGAAAGCGATGACGGAACCGGAAGTCGCACCGGAACCGGTGGCGACGCCGAAAGCGTTGCGCACCGCGCTCGAACATGAAAAATCGCCGGAACTGGCTTCCCGTCTGGCAGAAGAAGCGACTGAACGTGATGAATGGGCGGCTGAAATCAGCCGGATGTCCATTCCGAAACTGGTGCAACAACTGGCGCTGAATGCCTACCGCGAGCAACCGGAACCGGGCAAAATCTGCCTGCATCTGCGTTCGTCGCAAAAGCACCTGAATTCGCCGTCTGCACAAAAGGTACTGACGGAGGCCTTATCGGCACTGCATCAGATGCCGGTTGAACTGACCGTGCTGGAAGATGATAATCTGGCGGTGAAGACGCCGCTGGAATGGCGACAGGCCATTTATGAAGAAAAACTGGCGCAGGCGCGTCAGTCTATTATTGCGGATAACAACATTCAGACTTTGCGCCGTTTCTTCGACGCGGAGCTGGATGAAGAAAGTATTCGCCCAATTTAAACGCCGCGATTGTGACGCGGCCATTGCTGAGAGAGAAGACTATGTTTGGAAAAGGCGGCATTGGTAACCTGATGAAACAGGCCCAGCAAATGCAGGAAAAAATGCAACAGGCTCAGGCGGAAATCGCTCAGCTGGAAGTGACCGGTGAATCAGGTGCGGGTCTGGTGAAAATCACCATCAACGGTGCGCATAACGTGCGTCGTGTTGAAATTGATCCAAGCCTGCTGGAAGACGATAAAGATATGCTGGAAGACCTGATCGCTGCGGCGTTCAACGATGCAGCACGCCGTATCGATGAAACTCAGAAAGAAAAAATGGCAGCCGTGTCTGGCGGTATGCAATTGCCACCAGGCTTTAAGATGCCGTTCTGATGCAAACCAGCCCTCTCCTTGAATCTTTAATGGAGGCGTTGCGTTGCCTGCCGGGCGTTGGCCCGAAGTCCGCGCAACGAATGGCATTCCAGTTGTTGCAACGTGATCGCAGCGGCGGAATGCGGCTGGCACAGTCTTTAACGCGTGCCATGTCTGAGATCGGCCATTGCGCCGATTGCCGTACCTTCACCGAGCAGGAAATCTGTACTATTTGTGCCAACCCACGGCGCAAAGAAAATGGTCAGATTTGTGTGGTGGAAAGTCCGGCTGATATTCATGCGATAGAACAAACCGGTCAGTTCTCTGGTCGCTATTTTGTGCTGATGGGCCACCTGTCACCCCTTGATGGCATCGGGCCTGACGACATCGGTTTAGGTCGCCTGGAAGAACGACTTGAAAGTGAAAATATTCAGGAAGTGATCCTCGCGACTAACCCGACGGTTGAAGGTGAGGCGACCGCCAACTATATCGCTGAAATGTGCGGCCAGTACGGTGTGCTGGCCAGCCGCATCGCGCATGGTGTGCCGGTTGGTGGTGAACTGGATATGGTGGACGGTACCACGCTGTCCCATTCCCTCGCCGGACGTCATCCCTTCCGGTTCTGACTGTCGACTGTCATGCGGGCGCGGTTCTCTGCGCCCCGTTTTGTTCCGTTATCCCTCTGCATTTCTTCTTAAAAATTTTTCCCTGCGCTTGAAAAGCCTGACGCGTAACCCCACTTATTCCTCAACGTCTGATTTGGTCAATAACAGTATCTGGATTGAGGTAATTTGATGAGTATGAAAGGACAAGAGACACGCGGATTCCAGTCTGAAGTAAAACAACTGCTTCATCTGATGATCCATTCCCTGTATTCAAACAAAGAAATTTTCCTGCGGGAGCTGATTTCTAACGCCTCCGATGCCGCTGATAAACTGCGTTTCCGTGCATTATCTGCGCCTGAACTTTATGAAGGTGATGGCGAGCTGCATGTCCGTCTGGCATTTGATAAAGAAAAACGCACCCTGACGCTGAGTGATAACGGTATCGGTATGAGCCGTGATGAAGTGATTGATAACCTCGGGACTATCGCTAAATCCGGTACCAAAGCCTTCCTGCAATCTGTCGGTTCGGAACAGGCGAAAGACAGCCAACTGATTGGTCAGTTTGGTGTGGGGTTCTACTCTGCCTTTATCGTGGCAGACAAAGTCACCGTGCGCACCCGTGCAGCCGGTGCCAGCGCTGAAGAAGGCGTATTCTGGGAATCTGCCGGTGAAGGTGAATACACCCTGGCGGATATCGAGAAAGCCGATCGCGGCACTGAAATCACTTTGCACCTGCGCGAAGATCAGGACGAATTCCTTGATGACTGGCGCGTACGCTCCATTATCAGCAAATATTCCGACCATATTGCGTTGCCGGTGGAAGTCGAAACCCGTAACGAAGAAGACGGCACCGTAACCTGGGAACAAATCAACAAGGCGCAAGCCCTGTGGACGCGCGGTAAAGCGGAAGTCACGGACGAAGAATATAAAGAATTCTACAAACATATTTCTCATGATTTCAGCGATCCGCTGAGCTGGAGCCACAACCGCGTTGAAGGTAAGCAGGAATACACCAGCCTGCTGTATATCCCTTCACAGGCACCGTGGGATATGTGGAACCGTGATCATAAACACGGCCTGAAACTGTATGTTCAGCGCGTGTTTATCATGGACGAAGCCGAGCAGTTCATGCCGAACTACCTGCGTTTCGTGCGTGGTCTGATAGATTCCAACGATCTGCCGCTGAACGTATCCCGTGAAATTCTGCAGGACAGCCGCATTACTCAGAATCTGCGCAGTGCGCTGACCAAACGCGTTCTGCAAATGCTGGAAAAACTGGCCAGAGATGACAATGAAAAATACCTGCAATTCTGGAAACAGTTTGGTCTGGTATTGAAAGAAGGCCCGGCAGAAGACGGTGCGAACAAAGAAACGATCGCCAAACTGCTACGTTTCGCCAGCACCCGCAACGACAGCAGTGAGCAGACGTTGTCGCTGGAAGACTATGTGACGGCGATGGTAGAAGGTCAGGACAAAATTTATTACATCACTGCCGACAGTTATGCGGCGGCGAAGAGCAGTCCGCACCTGGAATTGTTCCGCAAAAAAGGCATTGAAGTCCTGTTGTTGTCTGACCGCATCGACGAATGGATGATGAGCTACCTCACTGAGTTTGAGGGTAAAGTCTTCCAGTCCGTCAGCAAGGCCGACGAGTCACTGGATAAACTGGCTGACGAAGAAAACGAACAGCAGAAAGAAGCCGAAAAAGCGCTGGAGCCGTTTGTTGAGCGTGTGAAAACCCTGCTGGGTGACCGTGTGAAAGAAGTGCGTCTGACGCACCGTCTGACTGATACACCGGCTATCGTCACCACGGGCGCTGACGAAATGACCACGCAAATGGCAAAACTGTTTGCGGCGGCCGGTCAGGACGCGCCGGAAGTCAAATATATCTTTGAGCTGAACCCGGAACATGCGCTGGTAAAACGTGCTTCGGACGTCGCTGATGAGACTCAGTTCAGTGAGTGGATTGAACTGCTGCTGGATCAGGCACTGTTCGCCGAACGCGGCACGCTGGAAGATCCAAACCTGTTCATCCGTCGTATGAATACGTTGCTTCAGGCGTAATTTGCACATTGAACTGTAAACCGGAAGGGTGTCGTTAACACGACACCCTTTTTTTGTCTGTAAAAGACCCCGATTTCATGTTGTCGTGTGGTTTTGCACTGCAGGCGGTACAACGCTTCTGCTGGCCGTAGCCAGCCCGAAACAGGGGATAAAACGCCAGTCTGCACCGGCTTAACCCCTATTTCAGCAGGGCTTGTTCCTTGAGCAAAAGTGCTCAGAATGGTATGGTTGAGCGTTTTTCGAGATTCATAAAAATTACATGCAAGGGGATTTACGCAATGCGTATCATTCTGCTGGGCGCTCCGGGCGCAGGTAAGGGTACTCAGGCTCAATTTATCATGGAGAAATTTGGTATTCCGCAAATTTCTACCGGTGATATGTTGCGCGCCGCTGTGAAGGCCGGAAGTGAACTCGGCAAGAAAGCAAAAGAGATTATGGATGCGGGTAAACTGGTGACCGATGAATTGGTTATCGCACTGGTGAAAGAGCGTATTCAGCAGGAAGATTGCCGCAAGGGTTTCCTGTTAGACGGTTTCCCTCGTACCATTCCGCAGGCTGATGCCATGAAAGACGCGGGCATCAAAGTTGATTATGTGCTGGAATTCGATGTGCCGGACGAACTGATCGTCGATCGCATCGTAGGTCGTCGCGTACACCCTGGCTCTGGCCGTGTGTACCACATCCAGTACAATCCGCCGAAAGTGGAAGGTAAAGACGATGTCACCGGTGAAGAACTGATCACCCGTAAAGACGATCAGGAAGAAACCGTGCGTAAACGTCTGGTGGAATACCATGAACTGACGGAGCCGCTGGTGTCTTATTACAGCAAAGAAGCCGAAGCGGGCAACACCAGATACGTCAAAATTGACGGCACACAGCAGGTCTCTGCTGTGCGTGACGAACTGGCTGCCATCCTCAGCTGATCGTCTGCTCTGCACGCCATCACGGGGTGACTTCGGTCGCCCCGTTTGTATTTTAAGGCTCCTCACCTTCCTCATAACCCCAATATTCCAAGTGGCAGAACGGCGGCAAGCGGGCGGAGCCCCGATGAGCTTACTAAAGTAAGTGATTCGGGTGAGTGAACGTAGCCAATGTATCAGCCTTTGAAATAGAACGGGTATTAATAACAATTCGCATTGATAGCTTCTGCCGTTGTTCCGATCGTCATTGTTTTCGTTACAATGGCCTGCGCTTCTTTACTGCATCTCCAAATAAACGGTGGCGCCCATAACTTTTTGCACTGGCTTCAGTGCCTTCAATTTAGGAAATTCAGCATGACGCAGACCAAATTCGGTGTTCTTCTGGTCAACCTCGGGACTCCGGAGGCTCCGACTCCGCAGGCCGTTAAAAAATATCTGGCTGAATTTTTGAGTGATATTCGTGTGGTTGATACACCCCGTTGGCTGTGGTGGCCTGTACTGAATTTAGTGATCCTGCCGCTGCGTTCTCCACGTGTGTCCAAACTGTACAAAGCCGTGTGGATGGAAGAAGGTTCACCGCTGATGGTGTACAGCCGTCGTCAGCAGAAAGCTCTGGCAGAACGCCTGCCGGGTACGCCGGTCGAGCTGGCCATGAGCTACGGTAAGCCGGGCATGAAAGAGCCTATTGAAAAACTACTGGCGCAGGGTGTGACCAAAATGGTGGTGTTGCCCCTGTATCCGCAATACTCCTGCTCCACCAGTGCTGCAGTTTTTGACGGTGTTGCGCGCGTGCTGAAATCGCAGCGTCGTCTGCCTTCAATGAGTTTTATCCGTGATTACGCCACGCATCCGGCGTACATTTCCGCACTGAAAGCCAGCATCGAACGTTCGTTCGCTCTGCATGGCGAACCGGACCGTCTGGTGTTGTCCTTCCACGGTATTCCAAAGCGTTTTGTGGCGGAAGGTGATGATTATGAACAGCGTTGCCGCGATACCGTGCAGGCGCTCACAGACGCGTTGCAACTGCCTGTGGGCAAAATAATGCTGACTTTCCAGTCCCGCTTTGGTCGTGAGCCCTGGCTCACGCCATACACCGATGAAACACTGAAAGGCCTTCCTGCTCAGGGAGTTAAACATATTCAGATCCTTTGTCCGGGCTTCGCGGCAGACTGTCTCGAGACCCTGGAGGAAATTAAAGGCGAGAATCGTGAAATTTTTATTCATGCAGGCGGCGAGCGCTTCGAATATATTGACGCCTTGAACGACCAGCCGGAGCATATTGATTTGCTGCAACAACTGGTCACTCAGCACTTCTGAATGAAGCCTGAGCTTTTTGAACTCCCCGAGAATAATGGATGAAATTTCCTGGTAAACGTAAGTCCAAACACTATTTTCCGGTCAGCGCGCGCGACCCTTTATTACGTGATTCTATGTTGCAGGACATGCTGCCGGAGTCAGAAGCCGGTGCTTCGTACATCACCGGCATTGACCAGACGATGGTCGATATCGAAGCGCGTGTTGATGAAAATTTTGTTGCCCGCTACGGGCTGACACCGGGTGAATCCAATATTCTTGATGATGAGACGTCGGAAACGCTGTATCAGGAACTGATGAGCAACGCGCTTATCACGCATCAGTTTGCGGGCGGCACCGTCGGTAACACGTTGCATAACTATTCGGTGCTGGCGGATGACCGCTCCGTTTTGCTTGGCGTTATGTGCAACAATGTCAAAATTGGTGATTATGCCTATCGCTATCTGTGCAACACCTCCAGCCGTGTGGATCTTAACTTCCTGCAAGGCGTGGACGGTGCAATTGGCCGCTGCTTTACCCTCATCAGTGACACTGGCGAACGTACCTTTGCTATCAGCCCCGGTAAAATGAACGATCTGCGTGCACAAAGCATACCGGAAGATGTGATTGCCGGTGCATCAGCACTGTTACTGACATCGTATCTGCTGCGCAGTAAGCCAGGTGAACCCATGCCGGAAGCGACTATGCAGGCGATTGAATACGCGAAAAAGTATCATGTGCCGGTGGTACTGACGCTGGGCACCCAGTACGTTATCGCGGAAGATCCCCAGGCATGGCGCGATTTCCTGCGTGATCACGTCTCGATCCTGGCAATGAACGAAGATGAGGGATTTGCGCTAACGGGTCTGAGGGATCCGCTGATGGCTGCTGATAAAGCGCTGGACTGGGTTGATTTGGTGCTGTGTACCGCCGGGCCAAACGGCCTGTTTATGGCGAGTTATACGGAAGAAGAATTCAAACGCACCACCCAACATCCACTGCTGCCTGGCGCAATAGCTGAATTTAACCAGTATGAATTTAGCCGCGCCATGCGCCATGACTGTTGCCGTCAACCGTTGAAGATTTATTCCCACATTGCACCCTATATGGGCGGGCCTGAAAAGATCATGAATACCAACGGAGCAGGAGACGGCGCGCTGTCAGCATTGCTGCATGATATTGCCGCGAATGGGTTCCACCGGACTTCGGTGCCGAATTCCAGTAAACACGCCCGTGAATATCTGACCTATTCCTCTCTGGCCCAGGTGTGCAAATACGCAAACCGCGTGAGTTATCAGGTGCTGAACCAGCACTCTCCGCGTCTGACGCGTGGCTTGCCGGAACGTGAAGACAGCCTTGAAGAAAGTTACTGGGAACGTTAAATAAACAAGGCGGGGATTTTCATCCCCGCCGATACTTTTTATCCGCAATAACCCCAACGAAGGTTTTTAGGTAGTGTTCCCCAGCTCTTAATGCAGACATCTTTATAATCG
>NZ_JAFMOS010000577.1 GCF_019049755.1 Rahnella perminowiae | reverse complement strand
GATTTGGTCATACCAAAATTGATATAGGTCAATTTAAATTCAATTGGATAATTTAATTTAGGAAAATGGCACGCGTTTTGCCATTTTTAAATCAGCAAGTTAGAGACAGAACCGGCAGAAAACGGTTCATGGCCGGCGAAGGGTATAAATGAAAAACCACTGCGCGAATGCAGTGGTTTCAGAAACGACAGGTTAAATCAGGCGATATTTTTGAATGCTTTAATCCGTTGCAGATGCGTCGATATATCTTTGAATTTATGGCTCTGATGCTCGTCCCATTCAACCGGATAATAGTGATGCAATTTCTCAGCCGTTTTGCTGCTGTCGAGTACACCGTCTTCACGGGATAAAATCACCAGGCAGCGGTCACGGTTTTTCTCGCGGAAATCACTGATGCACTTGGTGGCGATGTCTTCATACTCTTCAGGGCGGTCGATTTTTCCGGCCATATTATCCTGCGGTGACAAATTCGGGTTGAACATCACCTGACGGATCCCACACAGGAATCCGATGCGCTCAGCCCAGAAGGCTCCAAGCCCGACGCCGCAAATCAGCGCGTTTGTGTCCGTCGTTTCATGCAGGACTTTATCCACTTCTTTGAGCAAATGTTGCATGTCATGACGCGGGTGGAGCGTGCTGTAGCTGATGAAGCGCACGTCCGCATCAATGAACTGTAACTGCAAAACTTTTTCATGGTTACCGGGACTGGTTGAATCGAAGCCATGCAAATAGATAATCATCGTTTACCTCATCCTGAATGTGCGTTGACCCCTTCACGCGGTCGAAAAAACGTTACAGGGCTGCCTGTTTGTGTTCCTGCCAGCGGGCATCGAGTGTGGTCAGATCACGGTTTGCCTCTTTCCAGCGACTTGAATTTTGCAGATCCTGACGGGCCTGTTTTCCACTGTACAGTCCGCGATGATACAACTGCGTAACACGCTCAGCGTTGACCGGGGACAGGTTATCCAGCACGCTCACCGCGCCTTGCCGGTTATTACAGGCAAGGATCATGTCACAGCCCGCATCCAGCGAGGCCTGTGCCCGTTCGGGATAACTCCCCATAATGGCCGCGCCTTCCATTGATATATCATCGGAGAAGATCACGCCGTTGAAATTCAGCTCTTTGCGCAGAATTTCCTGTAACCAGTATGGTGAACCACTGGCCGGGCGCGGATCGGCCTGGGTATAAATCACATGTGCAGGCATCACCGCATCCAGCAATTTACGTTCGTTAAGCTGGCGGAAGATAGCCATGTCGTGCTGACGGATAACCTCCAGCGGACGATCGTCACGCGGTGTTTCTTTATGGGAATCTGCGCTGACGGCACCGTGGCCCGGGAAATGCTTACCGGTGGTTTTCATGCCGGCGGAATGCATGCCGAGAATATACTGCTCAGCCATTTCCAGCGCTTTACGGGGTTCTGCGTGGAACGACCGCTCACCGATAGCTGCGCTGATATGCCCGATATCCAGTACAGGCGCAAAGCTGATGTCGATATCCATCACAATCATTTCTGATGCCATCAGCCAGCCGCTTTCCTGCGCCAGGCGTCCCGCTTCGTGCGCTTCGTTGAGCGCTGCAAAAGATTGCGCGGCAGGCAAACGGGTAAAACCTTCACGGAAACGCTGTACGCGCCCGCCTTCCTGATCGACGGCCAGCACCAATCTGTCGTGCGACGCGGCACGGATCTGGCGGATCAGTTCATGCAACTGATCGACATCATGATAATTCCGGGTGAATAAAATCAGCCCACCCACCAGCGGGTGCTGCAAAATTTCACGTTCTTCAGCATCCAGCGCGTAGCCAGCGACATCCAGCATGACAGGTCCCAACAAAATGGACGCTCCTTTTCTTTTTCATATGATCATCACGGGCGCAACGGGTGCGCCCATTCACTGTATTGATTCTCGCCGGTCTGCTGCCAGCGCACTTCAAACCACATCAGCATCAGGTAGTTGACCCAGGGGATCCAGCGGTTAACCTGCTGCTGCAACAGGGACAGGTTCTGATACCCGCCAGCCTTTACGTACTCGTACAGGAACGCCCTTTTTTGCTGCTCGTTCCAGTCGTTGCCGCGAATAAGCGCCGCCAGCTCCAGTGCAATATCCGCATTCGCCGCGTACTCCCAGTCAATCAGGCGCAGCCCCTGCGGCGTATTCAGCACATTTCCCGCGTGAATATCCATATGTACCAGCGCCAGTTTCAGCGGTGACGGCGGAACCTGCGACAACATCTGGTGGTGTAAACGCAACCAGCGTGGCGTCAGCCTGCGCCTGTCGATATGTTGCCAGTAACGGGCAAATTGCTGCTGTAAATCCAGCCGGTAACCCGACGGCGGCAACTGATGTAACGTCACGAGACGTTCGCATAAGGCGTTGCGCACTGAAGCGTCAGTGAATGCCTGTTCCTCCAGCGGTGTTCCGTCAACCCAGTCGACTATCAGCCATGGCGGAGAATAAAGTCTGACACGCGGACCTAATTTATGCCGCGCGATATGCCGCAAAATCGCAGATTCACGCTGGCGGTCAGCGCCCGAAACTTGCCGCTGAGCAGACTGATGCCGTGCCAGAAAGTCGCCGGCAGGGGAACTTATTTTCCAGCTTTCGCCGGTCAGGCCGGCAACCGGTAATAAACGAAAACCGGCGGTTTTCACCGCCGGATAATGTTGTTCAATCAGTTGCTGTAGTTCGGATTGCACAAGCCCGGCGTTAATTATGAACGGCACCGCGGCCTGACCAGACGATTTCACCGCTCGGTGCGGTAAGCAGACGCATCGACATGGTTGGCGCTTTGACATCGCCGCTCACCGTGCTGTAAAGGACATATTGCGCTTTCACGATGTTTGCCAGGCCGATGGCCTTGCTGACAGAAGCCAGGCTGTCGTCCGGCGATAATCCCAGTGACTGTTTGGCCGAAGCCAGTTGCCCGGCAGGCACTACCTGGAAGGTGGTGTTGTTGGCCAGTGCATTACGCAATGCATCGGTAGCTTTTGCCATTTGCAGGGAACCGTTGGTGCTGTTTTTCACCCCGTCCACCAGCAGCACGCTGCCCGGCTGCACACCACCGGATTTCAGCATCTTCGCGAGCATTGGCTCGACGGTTGCGGTCCAGTCGATATTGGCAAATTTAGGCGGCTGCGGGACCGGCTGGATCTGTGGTTGTTCAGGAACAGGCGGGTTCACCGGTGGCAACGGTTGCTGAGGCTGTTGCGGTTGTTCAGGCTGCTGTGGCTGGGTTTGTTGCTGGTTTGGCAACGTACAACCGCCAAGGATCAATGCGGCCATTGCCACAATGAGGAAATACTTTTTCATCAACCTTCTCCGTACAGAAAATTAAAGATAAAGGTAAATACGCACACTGTACGCATCAAGATTACCGTTCAGGGAACTGACGTCCACGCTGCTGTTCGCAGGAACAGTAATGGTTCTGGCCTCGGCGACCGGGAATAAATCCAGCCCCTGTTTATCATACCAATAGAAACGGTAATGCAGGGTGACAGAGTGTGGCTGGTTGTTATTCAACGTGGTGGTGGCTTTTTTCTGCCCGCCGGAATCAGACACGGATGGCGAACTTGGGATGATGCCCGCCGTCAGAACGGGGGACTCCATGACCACTCTTTGCTGATTATTCAGCGCAATAGTGGGCGTGCTGCTACAGCCAATCAATAAAATTACCGGCAATAACGCCATCAGAAAACGCATGTTTACCCTTACTGACGCGACAGCAATGGACCCAGTGCACGGCCACCGACCAGATGCATATGGATATGATAAACCTCCTGACCGCCGTCACGGTTGCAGTTGACGATCAGGCGATAACCGCTTTCGGCGATACCTTCCTGTTCAGCAATTTTTGCCGCCACCGTCATCATTCTGCCCAGTGCCGCTTCATGCGTTTCATCAACGTCATTCATTGTCGGGATCAGAATATTCGGGATAATCAGAATGTGGCTAGGTGCCTGAGGAGAAATGTCGCGAAACGCAGTGACAAGTTCATCCTGATAAACCACATCAGCAGGGATTTCACGGCGAATGATTTTGCTAAAAATTGTCTCTTCGGCCATCTTAACTGTCCTTAACAAAGTAAAAAGCGTTGTACGCAGTATGGGTTAGAATTTCCATTCCTTTCAACCTGATTACGCGTTTTGATGCTTAATTGACGCAGAAAGCGTCAGCCAGCGCTCCGCTGAATCGCAGACATAAAAAAAGGAGGCCGCAGCCTCCCTTCTCAGAACCAGTCATTGCTCACCATTAATGGCTACGCATGTACTCGTCCATGTCGGTTTTCAGGTTGTCAGACTTGGTACCGAAAATCGCCTGAACACCAGAACCTGCAACGACCACACCTGCCGCACCCAGTTTTTTCAGGCCAGCCTGATCCACTTTGGAGACATCCGCGACACTGACACGCAGACGGGTGATACAGGCATCAAGGTTTGTGATGTTTTCTTTGCCGCCGAAAGCCTGAACCAGAGACGCAGACATTTCAGAACCGCCCTGCGCTGTGGTTTCGCTGGTGGTATCTTCGCGGCCAGGTGTTTTCAGATCCAGTTTCGCAATCAGGAAACGGAAGATGCTGTAGTAAACCACCGCATAGACTGCACCAACGATTGGGAACAGCCAGATTTTGCTGCTGTTACCGCTCAGAACGATAAAGTCGATCAGACCGTGCGAGAAGCTGGTACCGTCACGCATGCCCAACAGAATACAGATTGGGAATGCCAGACCGGCCAGAATCGCGTGGATCACGTACAGGATCGGCGCAACGAACATAAAGGAGAATTCGATTGGCTCGGTGATACCGGTCAGGAACGCAGTCAGGGCAGCGGAAATCATAATGCCGCCGACTTTTGCACGGTTTTCAGGTTTCGCTGAATGCCAGATTGCTACCGCAGCAGCAGGCAGACCGTACATTTTGAACAGGAAGCCACCGGACAGTTTACCCGCAGTCGGGTCACCCGCCATGTAACGTGGGATATCGCCGTGGAACACCTGACCTGCAGAGTTCACGTACTCACCGATTTGCATCTGGAATGGAACGTTCCAGATATGGTGCAGACCAAACGGTACCAGCGCACGTTCAACAACGCCGTAGATACCGAATGCCACCACCGGGTTCTGGTAAGCAGCCCATTGTGAGAAGGTCTGGATACCTGTACCGATTGGCGGCCAGATAAAGGACAGCACCACACCCAGGATAATTGCAGCCAGACCAGAGATGATCGGAACAAAACGTTTACCGGCAAAGAAGCCCAGGTATTCCGGCAATTTGATACGGTAGAAACGATTGAACATGTATGCCGCAATCGCACCCGAGATGATACCGCCCAGTACACCGGTATCAGCCAGATGCTTGGCCGCAATTTCTTCAGCGGGCAGATGCAGAACCAGTGGTGCAACAACCGCCATGGTTTTCACCATGATGCCGTATGCCACAACGGATGCCAGTGCAGAAACACCGTCATTGTTAGTGAAGCCTAAGGCAACACCAATAGCAAAGATCAGAGGCATGTTAGCGAAGACTGAACCACCGGCTTCGGCCATAACATGAGAAACGATCATTGGAAGCCAGCTAAAGTTTGCAGAACCGACACCAAGCAGGATACCTGCGATTGGCAGTACGGATACTGGCAGCATTAGCGATTTACCGACCTTTTGAAGGTTTGCAAACGCGTTCTTAAACATAATTGATTGTGCTCCTGAGTAATGATGCTTTTTGATACTTCTTGCGGTTTAGCCTGATAACTCACCGCTTTGCAAAAGTGTTGTGAACCTTTTGCTGCCGGGTGTCTGAGCACCCCTTTTAATTTTTACGCAGGGTAAAATAATTCCCTTTGTTAATGTTTGATGGCAGTCACGTTTTTCTGAAAAATGCATTAAGAGCGTCTTAAAAGCCATCATTTAACAACATAAAATCTGAATAAAAGCCTGCGGCACCGCCAAAAACGGTGCCAAGATACCTCATTAACAGGATTAATTACGAGGTGAAAAATAAATACAGGGAATATGACCTGGCCTAACGCGAGATCAAAGTGGAGGAATCGATGTGAAATAAGTGTGAAAAGTTTGCTGTAGTCGCTTCGGCAAGCCGTTCCACGCTGACGCCCTTGAGGACGGCCATATATTCGGCAACGTCACGCACATAAGCTGGCTGGTTTTCCTTTCCGCGATGCGGCACCGGTGCCAGATACGGCGAATCGGTTTCCACCAGCAAACGATCCAGCGGGACATAGCGTGCCACCTCCCGTAACGCTTCTGCATTACGGAAAGTCACAATGCCGGAGAAAGAGATATAAAAACCCAGATCCAGCAGAAACTCAGCGGTCGGTAAATCTTCGGTGAAACAGTGCAGCACGCCGCCACATTCCCCGGCTTTCTCTTCTTTTAGAATATCCAGCGTATCCTGTCGGGCATCGCGTGTATGCACAATCACCGGCTTGTTCAGTTCACGGCCAATGCGGATATGCTCCCGGAAAGAGTCCTGCTGTAACTTCAGTTGAAGAGCCTCTTTCTGATAAAAATAATCCAGACCGGTTTCACCCATCGCCACCACTTTTGGACTGGCCGCCAGCTCACGCAATGTATTGAAATCATAACCATCATCAATATTTAACGGGTGAACACCGCAGGAAAATGCCACCTCCGGGCGATCACCAATCAGCTGCGTCATCGACTGATAGCCTGGCAATGTTGTTGCGACAGCCAGCATAAACTTCACATCACGTTCGCGGGCTTTTTCCAGCACGCTGTCCACGCCGGAATGCAATTCGTTGTAATCCAGGCTGTCGAGATGACAGTGGGAATCGACTAAAAACATAATTATTAACTCGTCGGTCTGTTAAAGATAAAAAAATATCAGCGCGATAGTGCGGAACTGAAAATAGACGGGGAAACTGTCCCCTGAAGCATTTGTTCCCATTCCAGCAATTGTTCTGTCAGCAACAGTTCGCGGTTTATCCCCACGATGGAAAGTAATTGCTGACGGCAGTGCATCCATGCTGTAACCGACTGTTGCAGAGAGGCGTTAGTCTGTGCATCCGCCAGCAAGGTAATCAGCGGTTGTTGATCATGATTGATGATGTACTGCCCGGCATGTTGCTGCCATTTGATAGCATCGAGCAATAACGTCGCCAACCAATACAGGCGTTCGGCGGCATCGTCATGATTAAGCTGGGGCAACAGAGAAAGCATATCCTGCTGCTGGCACTGCACATAAAGCTGCTGGCAAAGCGCTACGCGTTGTTTCCAGCGCTCCGGCTGCAACAACTGAATCGCCGATAATGGTCCGCCGTTGGTCAGACGCAAAGCAGTTTTAATCGCGACCGGATCTGCACTGAGCTGGCGATTGATCCAACGCACCGCCAGTGTTTCTTCGGGCACCGGCAGATGCCAGTAGAAGCAACGACTGCGGATCGTCGCCAGTAAGGCCGAAGGCTCACGGCAACCAAGCAGGAAATAGGTACCTGCCGGCGGCTCTTCGAGCGTTTTCAACAAGGCATTGGCCGCCGCTTCAGTCAGCATTTCCGTCTGCGGGATCCACACAACTTTTGCACCGCCCTGCTGTGAATAGTTGTACAACGTTTCAATAAGCTGACGCACAGGGTCGATGCCCAGTGAGCTTTTGCCCTTTTCAGGCTGAAGAATATGCCAGTCAGGATGGTTTCCGGCAATCATCAGCTGGCAGCTATGGCAGGTCCCGCAGCTTTTTTCGCCGTCTTTATGCTGGCAAAGCAGCCAGCGACTCAGGCCATACACCAGCGCCTCATCGCCTAACCCCGTAGCCACGTGCATCAGCAAAGCGTGATGCCCCCGCCCCGTCTGGTATTGTGCAACCAGTTTTCTGTACGGGTCACTGAGCCACGGATACCAGTTCATGAGGCGTTGCCTTGTAAAGCCTGCTCATCGAACCAATTTTTCAACGTCAGCCTGATAGCGGCAGTGACCTGTTCAATGGATTGTGAGGCATCAATAGTTTTGATGCGATTGTCTTCAGCGGCCAGTTCGAGATAACGCCTGCGTGTACGCTCAAAGAAAGGCAAAGCTTCCTGCTCAATGCGATCCAGTTCTCCCCGGGCACGGGCGCGTTGCAGGCCGACAGCAGGAGGCAGATCAAGATACAGCGTCAGATCAGGTCGGAAATCGCCCAGGACAGTATCGCGCAACGAACTCATCAGATTAGCGTCAATCCCACGACCGCCCCCCTGATAAGCCTGTGAAGAGAGATCATGACGGTCACCGACAACCCAGGCCCCACGTGCCAGAGCGGGTAAAATAACCGTTTCAACCAGCTGAACACGGGCCGCATAAAGCATCAGTACTTCTGCTTTCACGGTAGGTTTTTCGCCATCAACGCCACGTTTGAATAAATCGCGTAATTTTTCAGCAAGCGGCGTTCCCCCCGGTTCACGGGTGAACACGATTTCCTCCACGCCGTGCTGACGCAGAGCATCGACGACCACATCGTGAGCCGTCGTTTTCCCTGCCCCTTCAAGGCCTTCAATCACGATGAAGTTACTTTTCATTCTTATTCTTAAGCGCCTCTATGTACACACGAACCGCCTTGTTATGGTTCTCAAGATTCGTGCTAAAAGTATGCCCGCCTTTGCCGTCAGCGACAAAATAAAGATACGGTGTTTTGGCCGGATGCGCGGCCGCCTGCAGTGAGGCTTCGCTCGGCATCGCAATGGGCGACGGCGGCAGGCCAGTGATCACATAGGTATTGTACGGGGTCGGCGTTTCCAGATCTTTCTTCGTAATGTTGCCGGTGTATTTATCACCCATTCCGTAAATCACCGTCGGATCGGTTTGCAGTCGCATCCCTATACGTAAACGGTTGATAAATACTGACGCGACCTCAGGGCGTTCATCTTTCACTGCGGTTTCTTTTTCGATAATCGACGCCATGGTGACCATATCAGCAGGCGTTTTATACGGCAGAGAATCCATGCGACCTTTCCAGATATCCGCCACCGTTTTTTCCATCCGTACATGCGCACGTTTGAGTAACGATAAATCTGTCATACCCGCCGTGTAATGGTAGGTATCGGGATACAGCCAGCCTTCAACGTTTTTAGTCTCCGTTTCGCCCAGCGCGGCGGCAATGTCTTCGCCACTTTTACCGCTGAGTTCATGTTTCAGATACTCTGATTTATCCAGAACCTTCATCCAGTCGCTGAGCTTAAAACCCTCGACAAAACGCACGCTGAATTGTGCCTCTTTACCGCTTTTCAGCAATTCAAGCATCTGACGCACTGTCATGCCTTTTTCAAAACGGTAGGTACCGGCTTTAAACTCACTCAGCGCCGGCTCTAAACGCAATAACCACGGAAACCACGGATTGGGTTTCATCAGTTTTTTATCGATCAGCAGTGTTTCCAGCACCACGCGGCCCGTACCCGCTGGCAGGGTAAAGATCATTTCACTGCTGACATTGATCGGGCGATCCGCAAACTGTTTTACTTTCTGATAGGCAAACGTCGCCAGCCCTAACAGAATCAGGACAATCAGGGCGAAGATTTTGGTCTTTTTGTTTGTCATTGTTTAATCACTTTTTTAACAGTTCTGGAGCAGGAAATCGTACAAACGCCGTGAAGCGTAATATTGATTATCGATCTGATTCACCGGCAGTACCGGCATCAGGGCGTTACAAATCAGGATCTCATCGGCATCTGATAGCGTGCCCGGCGGCTCACTGACTATATGCACCCCCCGGGGGGATGTCGCTTCAAGTACGCGGATGAGATGCTGACGCATAATACCGTCAACGCCTGACTGCGATAAATCCGGTGTAAAAACCTGATTTCCCTTACGCCAGAATAAATTAGCGGCACAGCATTCCACCAGGCAGCCCGAAGTGTCAACCACCAGCGCTTCATTAGCCCCTGTCTGGTCAAGATGCATGCGGATCATCACCTGTTCCAGCCGGTTAAGATGTTTTATGCCGGCCAGCAAGGGAGCCTTGCTCAGTGTTACCGGGCTTAGGGCCAGTTTCACGCCCTGTTTCCGCCATGCGTGATAATGCACCGGGTAAGCAGAAACAGAGACAATGCGCGTCGGCGCAGAACAACCGGCGACGCTGTAACCACGGCCGCCCTGCCCGCGCGTCACAACGGCTTTAACCACTGCCTCTTGCTGCTGTCCGGCAGCCAGAACCATTTCCTGTTCCAGCGCCGCCCAGTCCACACCCTCGATACGCAGTACCGACGCTGCACGCTGCAGACGGTCAATGTGCCTGGACAGAAATTCAATTACACCGTCTGACACCCGGGCTGTGGTAAAGCAACCATCACCAAACTGCACTGAACGGTCACTGGCCGGCAACGTCGCGGCCGCCACACCGTTAATCCACATGATTACTTCCTCCGGATCTCATGGTCATGCTTGCCTGCAGAGCCTGCGTGAGCCGGTCTGTCGCATCAAGGAGAGCATTCTTACTTTATCGTATTGAAACGCGCTGCCAGCAGGAACAGGCATCCCGTTTACGCATTGTTGTATTCAGGCGTCGCTTTTATTCAGACAGCAAAAAGGCCCGATTAACGGGCCTTCACAAACACAGCGTGTGCCGGTTCAGATCTTACGGAACACCAGCGAACCATTGGTACCGCCGAAACCAAATGAGTTACACAGCGAATACTGCATATCTTTCACCTGGCGCGCTTCGTGAGGAACAAAATCCAGATCACAACCGTCATCCGGATTATCCAGATTGATGGTCGGTGGAACCATCTGGTCGCGTAATGCCAGTAAAGTGAAAATGGACTCCACTGCACCGGCCGCACCTAACAGATGACCAGTCATCGACTTGGTGGAGCTGACCATAACTTTTTGCGCATCGGCACCAAAGACGGCTTTAACTGCCTGTGCTTCAGCTTTATCACCCGCCGCCGTCGACGTACCATGTGCATTGATATAACCAATCTGCGCTGCAGAAACACCCGCATCACGCAGTGCGTTTTCCATCGCCAGTGCCGCACCCGCGCCATCTTCAGGCGGTGATGTCATATGATAAGCATCACTGCTCATGCCAAAACCGACAATTTCCGCATACATTTTTGCGCCGCGTTTGCGGGCATGTTCGTACTCTTCCAGCACCATAATACCTGCGCCGTCACCCAGTACGAAACCATCACGATCTTTATCCCACGGACGGCTTGCCGCCTGAGGGTTGTCATTGCGCGTAGAAAGCGCACGTGCTGCACCGAATCCCCCAACACCTAACGGTGTACTGGCTTTTTCCGCACCGCCTGCCAGCATCACGTCGGCATCGTTATAGGCGATGATACGTGCTGCATGACCAATATTATGCACACCAGAAGTACAGGCTGTTGCGATAGAAATACTCGGTCCACGCAACCCGAACATGATACTCAAATGACCTGCAATCATGTTGACGATAGTTGATGGCACGAAGAAAGGACTAATTTTGCGCGGTCCGCCGTTAACCAATGAGGAATGGTTTTCTTCAATCAGACCAAGTCCGCCGATACCGGAACCGATCGCCGCACCAATGCGTGTCGCGTTCTCAGCAGTCACTTCAAGCCCGGAGTCTTGCATCGCCTGAATACCGGCAGTAATACCATACTGAATAAAGGCATCCATCTTGCGGGCATCTTTTCGCGGGATGAAGTCTTCACAGTTAAAATCTTTTACTAAGCCAGCAAAACGCGTTGCGTAGGCACTAGTATCAAAATGGTCGATCAGGCTGATGCCACTCTGACCGGCAAGGAGAGCGTTCCAAGTGGACTCTACAGTATTGCCGACAGGAGACAGCATGCCCAGTCCAGTCACTACAACTCGACGCTTAGACACGTGTGTCCTCCAGGGAGGGAAAAAAGTAGTAATACCGTGGGATATAAAAAACTTAGGCGGTCAAATGACCGCCTAACTATCTAAACTTAAAGCATGTACGCTTACTGTTGGCTAGCGTTGATAAAATCAATTGCTGCCTGAACAGTAGTGATTTTTTCAGCTTCTTCGTCAGGGATCTCGGTATCAAACTCTTCTTCCAGAGCCATAACCAGCTCAACGGTGTCGAGAGAATCAGCGCCAAGGTCGTCTACGAAAGATGCAGCATTCACTACTTCTTCCTGTTTAACACCCAGCTGTTCAACGATGATTTTCTTAACGCGTTCTTCGATAGTGCTCATACTCTTAAATTTCCTATCAAAACTCGCTTTCGCGATGGTTTTCGTAGTGTATAAAATGTTGAAAAAGATGCAACTAAATCCAGGCTGGTCAAACCACGAATTTGCTCTATTTTGCGGTTTTTACCGCAAAAAACGCAAATAATTTCGTAATTTTTAAATCATATACATGCCGCCATTGACATGTAATGTTTCACCAGTGATGTAGCTGGCCTCGTCAGAGGCTAAAAAAGCAACGGCGCTGGCAATTTCTTTGGCATCGCCCAACCGGTTGGCTGGAACTGATGACAAAATGCCTGCGCGTTGATCATCTGTCAACGCCCTTGTCATATCCGTCTCAATAAAGCCGGGAGCGACGACGTTGACAGTAATGCCACGTGAAGCGACCTCACGTGCCAAAGACTTACTAAAACCAATCAAGCCAGCTTTAGCCGCCGCGTAGTTCGCCTGCCCTGCGTTACCCATGGTGCCAACAACGGAACCAATTGTAATAATCCGTCCACACCGTTTCTTCATCATAGCTCGCATGACAGCTTTTGACAGCCGAAACACTGAAGTCAGGTTCGTATCCAGGATATCCTGCCACTCATCATCCTTCATACGCATGAGAAGGTTATCACGGGTGATGCCGGCATTATTAACTAAAATATCAATTTCGCCAAATTCAGCTCGAATCGTCGCCAATACTTGCTCAATAGATGCAGAATCAACCACATTGAGCATAATACCCTTGCCATTTTCGCCTAAATATTCACCAATCGCTTCCGCACCTTTCTCGCTGGTCGCAGTACCGATCACTTTTGCGCCACCAGCAACCAGCTTTTCTGCGATTGCGCGGCCAATACCACGGCTCGCACCGGTCACCAGTGCAATTTTGCCTTCGAAGCTCATATTCATCCTCTTATTACTGCTCAAGCGCCGCTGCCAGACTTGCCATGTCATTCACAGCGGCAGCCGTCAGGGTGTCAACAATACGTTTGGTCAGCCCGGTCAGTACTTTACCCGGCCCCACTTCTAATAGTTTTTCTGCGCCTTGTGCTGCCATGAATTCGACAGACTCAGTCCAGCGAACCGGGCTGTATAACTGACGGACCAGCGCACTGCGGATGGCTTCAGGAGAGGTTTCGATTTTCACATCTACATTATTCACGACAGAATACTGTGGTGCGCTGAAAGTCACATTTTCGAGTGCAACCGCCAGTTTTTCAGCGGCTGGCTTCATCAGCGCACAGTGTGAAGGCACACTGACAGGCAGAGGCAGAGCACGTTTTGCGCCCGCTTCTTTACATGCCGCGCCGGCGCGTTCTACAGCTTCTTTGTTACCCGCAATCACCACCTGACCAGGCGAGTTAAAGTTCACCGGAGAAACAACCTGACCTTGTGCCGATTCTTCACAAGCTTTGGCAATGGCATCATTATCCAGACCGATGATCGCATACATCGCGCCTGTCCCCGCAGGGACGGCTTCCTGCATCAGCTTACCGCGCAGTTCAACCAGGGAAATCGCCTGTTTAAAATCCAGCACGCCGGCACAAACCAAAGCGGAATACTCGCCCAGGCTGTGGCCTGCCATCAGAACAGGCTGAGTGCCGTTCTGTTGTTGCCATACGCGCCAGATAGCGACGGAGGCCGCCAATAATGCCGGTTGCGTCTGCCAGGTTTTATTGAGTTCTTCAGCTGGCCCCTGCTGCACCAACTGCCATAAATCGTACCCCAGCGCCGAAGAAGCCTCGGCAAATGTCTCCTCAACAACCGGATGCGCAGCGGCTAAATCAGCCAGCATACCGAGTGTCTGAGAACCCTGACCAGGGAAAACTATTGCTATTTTTGTCATTTTTATCATCCTGTTAAATCAAAAACGTACCAGCGCCGAGCCCCAGGTAAAGCCACCGCCAAATGCTTCGAGCAACACTAATTGCCCCCGCTGAATTCTGCCGTCACGAACCGCTTCGTCAAATGCTGCAGGCACAGAAGCCGCAGACGTGTTCCCATGGCGATCGAGCGTGACAACGACTTTATCCATCTCCATGCCCAGCTTTTTCGCTGTTGCACTGATGATGCGCAGGTTCGCCTGATGCGGCACCAGCCAGTCAAGTTCGGAACGGTCGAGATTATTGGCCGTCAGGGTTTCATCGACAATATGCGCCAGTTCAGTCACTGCAACTTTGAAGACTTCATTACCCGCCATAGTGACATAAGCCGGTTTTTCCGGCTCTGACTGGCTAGGGTAAGCCAATGTCAGTAAATTGCCGTAATGACCATCTGCATGCATGTGAGTGGAAATAATGCCCTGCTCTTCGGACGCCCCCAGCAATACTGCGCCAGCGCCATCCCCAAAGAGGATCACCGTACCGCGATCTTCCGGATCGAGTTTACGGGATAACACATCAGAACCGATTACCAGTGCGTATTTCACGGCACCGTTTTTAATGTATTGATCGGCCACGCTCAGTGCGTAGGTAAAACCTGCGCATGCGGCAGCCAGATCAAACGCTGCGCAATCTTTGATGCCCAGCATATTCTGCACCTGGCAGGCTGAACTTGGGAATGCATGTGAAGATGAGGTTGTTGCAACAATGATCAAACCTACGTCACTTGTGCTGACGCCGGCCATTTCAAGTGCTTTTTCAGCAGCGTGCAGGCCCATTGTGGCCACAGTCTCATCCGGTGCAGCGATACGACGTTCACGAATACCCGTACGCGTGACAATCCACTCATCGGAGGTATCCACCATTTTTTCTAAGTCGGCATTAGTCCGAACTTGCACGGGCAAATAGCTCCCCGTACCGAGAATCTTTGTATACATGTACGATCAGTCACTCTTGGGTAATACAGCTTCAAGGCGCGCGGCAATCCGCTGAGGGACTTGCCGCTGCACCGCCTGCACAGCCTGTTCGATAGCAACAGCAAACGCACGCTGGTTTGCTCCACCGTGGCTTTTAATAACGATGCCCCGTAATCCTAACAAACATGCGCCATTATACTGGTCGGGGTTGAGATGGCTAAAACGCTTTAGCAATTTTTTCTGCAGGATCCGACCTAACCATTTCAGCCACCAGGCCTTCTTGCCACCCTCTCCCGAGGATTTTAACAGTGACAAAAACATCCTTATTACGCCTTCCATGGTCTTGAGCGTAACGTTACCTACAAAGCCGTCACACACCATCACATCCGTTTTACCGGTCAGAAGGTCGTTGCCTTCAAGATAGCCGATATAGTTGATTAATGCGGTATTTTTTAAAATCGCGGCGGCTTCGCGGATATTATCCAGCCCTTTGCTTTCCTCTTCGCCAATATTGAGCAAGGCAACACGAGGATTTGTGATCCCCACAACCTGCTCGGCCATGACAGCTCCCATCACGGCAAACTGGACCAGCATCGTGCTGTCACACTCAACGTTGGCGCCCAGGTCCAGCACCACGGTTTTACTGCGTTGCTGGTTAGGTAACACGCTCATCAAAGCGGGTCGCTCGATACCATCCAGCGGTTTGACAACCAGCTTGGCTAATCCCATCAGTGCACCGGTATTCCCGGCACTGACACACGCCTGTGCGTCACCACTTTTGATCAGTTCCAGCGCCACACGCATTGAGCTTCCTTTGCTGGCCCGTATAGCTTGCGACGCACGTAAATCGTTGGCTATCACTGATTCAGCAGGAATTATCCGAATTCGTTCTGTTAAAGAAGGATCGGCTTTGGCTAAGAAAGGTGTGATTGCGTCGGGATCGCCGACCAGAAGGAGGTCTAATTGAGAATTAGAGATCAGTGCCTGCAATGAAGCAGGCACTGTGACGGAAGGACCAAAATCTCCGCCCATTACATCTAACGCGATGGTTAGACGAGTCAAGGTATCGCCTTGCCAGCACTTATCACGTGAATAAGTTGCAGGCAAATATCAGCCGATTACCTTGCGACCGCGGTAGAAACCGTCGGCAGTGATGTGGTGACGCAGGTGAGTTTCACCAGAAGTCTTGTCCACAGACAGAGTGGAAGTGGTCAGAGCATCATGTGAACGACGCATGCCACGTTTAGAACGGGTTGGTTTATTCTGTTGTACGGCCATGGACCTTACTCCTTAAGTACTTTTCTTTAAACTCGCTAATACGGCAAATGGATTGGGTTTCTCCGCCTCTTCAGGCAGTTTACCGAATACCATGTCCGCTTCGGACACTTCACAGTGTTCAGATTCATGTACCGGAACGACAGGCAGTGAAAGAATAATTTCGTCTTCAATCATTGCCAGCAGATCAACTTCGCCAAAATCATCGACTTCGATCGGCTCGTACGCTTCCGGTAATGCCTCAGCCTGTTCATCATTTTGGACAGGACTAAAACAATATGTTGTGTGAACCTGATGTTCAAACGTCTTACCGCATCTCTGGCATTCCAGAGTCACAGCAACATCGGAGTGGCCGGTAATCACAGCCAGGCGCTGATTGTCGATATTGAACGACAAAGAGGTTTGTATATCAGAATCCACACTGACCACTGATTGGGCAACACGCGTAACCTGATCAGCGGTATAGACACCTGTATAGTCTAAACGCTTCTGGGCTGTGCGAACCGCATCAAGGGTCAGGGGTAATTTTACTTTTTGCATAGGGCGCGCATATTAACTTTGTAACGACAGAGAGTCAAAGAAAAAGGCCTTAAAACCGCACCTTTCACCAATATTCGCTTCCACAGCGGCCAACAGTTTAAAATGTGCGATTCAATAACGCTACGCTTTGTGAAAAAAAATTATGTCAGCACATCCCAAAAAATTACTTCTGGCTTCAACATCGGTATACCGCAAGGCCCTTCTCGATAAAACCGGCCTGGTATTTTCCTGCGCTGCTCCGGATATTGATGAGACACCGGGTCGCGACGAAGAACCGGCAGAACTGGTGCAGCGTCTGGCTTACAGCAAAGCCAGCGTGCTTGCGCCAGTGTATCCTGAACACCTGATTATTGGTTCTGATCAGGTTTGCGTGATTGACGGAAAAATAACCGGCAAGCCGCATACGTTTGATAACGCATTCCAGCAGCTGCGCGCTGCCGGCGGGAAGACGGTGACGTTTTATACCGGCCTGAGCCTGTATGACGGCAAAACACAAACAGCACAAACTTTATGTGAAACATTTGACGTAACCTTCCGGTCATTAACTGATGAAGAAATTGCCGGTTATTTACATCGTGAACAACCTTATGACTGTGCCGGAAGTTTTAAATGTGAAGGTCTGGGAATTACGCTTTTCGACCGTCTGACAGGACGCGATCCGAACACACTGGTTGGATTGCCCCTTATTGCGCTGCTTGCTTTGTTGCGGCGGGAAGGTATCAACCCGTTGCTCTAAACCAATCAAAAAGGCGCACCCCGTGCGCCTTTGTTTACTGTTCACAACTTAACGTGCCGTTGTTTTAGCCCGTAGGACTTTCAGGCAGTGACGCAGTTTGGCATCCATCGGTGCTTCAATGCGCATCGTCTCGCCGGTATTCGGATGTTCAAACCGCAGCGCCGCTGCGTGCAGGAATAAACGATTAAGGCCGGTTCCGGACAGCCTGGCATCGAAATCACGCTCGCCATAACGGTCATCAAAAGCAATCGGATGGCCGGCATGCAATGCGTGTACGCGGATCTGATGGGTTCGGCCGGTCACCGGGCTGGCTTTCACCAACGTGGCAAACTCATAACGCTCTTCAATTTTAAAGCGTGTTTCTGAAGGTTTGCCTTCGGCATTCACCCGGACAACACGTTCACCGCTTTGCAGAATATTTTTCAGTAAAGGTGCTTGTACGACTTTGCAGTGTGAGGGCCATTCCCCCCGGACCAGCGCCAGATAATCCTTTTGCATGCTTTTTACACGTAATTGCTCATGTAAGGCACGCAGCGCAGAGCGTTTCTTAGCAACCAGCAGAACACCGGAAGTATCACGATCGAGACGATGTACCAGCTCCAAAAAACGGGCCTCAGGGCGGAGCGCGCGCAAACCTTCAATCACGCCAAAACTCAAGCCACTGCCACCGTGTACGGCCGTGCCGGAGGGTTTATTGAGGATCAGCAAATGCTCGTCTTCATATAAAATGCAATCCGCCAGCGCGGCGACTTTATCCAGTTTTGCGGAAACAGGCGCCTCATCACGTTCAGCAACACGAACGGGGGGGACACGCACTTCATCACCGGCAATTAATTTATATTCCGGCTTAATTCTTTTCTTATTGACCCGCACTTCACCCTTACGCACTATGCGATAGATCATGCTCTTCGGCACGCCCTTAAGGATTTTAAGTAAGAAGTTATCGATACGCTGACCGGCTTCGTCGTCAGAAATGGGGATTAATTGTACAGTTGGATTCTCAGTTTTCATGGCTCGCGATTCTAAATATCCGGCACGGTTCGCGCCACTGATTTTTATGTGCTTAACTTTCACTTTACCAGTAACTGCGCCGGAAAACCTTCTTACTCCCTCTGTTTTTTAACAAAGCTCAGGTTCTGACAATGCGGCGCATCTCTCATTGAGGTAAATATCTTACCTGCTTGGGAAAAGTCACCTTGCTATCACAGTGCCTGCAATGGAATAATGAAGTTACTTTCGGCGTTGTTTCTCTTAAGTTAGGGAAAACGCAGGAATTATAGATTTGCCTGATCGCACAAAAACGCAGCAATGGCGTAAGACGTAATGTGAAATCAAGCAATTAGCGGGCTGCGGGTTGCAGCTTGGCCGGCGAACGGAATGAGATCTGTTAACGTAAATTCAGAAGCTATTCCCCTAATAAAAGTGCTGCTTTCACAACGCTGGTGTCTTTAATACAGCAAAAGCAGACTTACCGAAATAATGCGCCCCTATGCAAGCGACAGCCGTGAGGTTGACGATTTGCGAGAAGACTCGGGGCCAACGGTTTATCCGGTCATGAGGTCATTTTGCCCGCAGCTCTGTCAATAATGGAATAATAATGAGTAAGTTAAGATGAAAAGAATGTTGATTAACGCAACTCAGCAAGAAGAGTTGCGCGTTGCCCTTGTAGATGGACAGCGGCTGTATGATTTGGATATTGAAAGTCCGGGCCATGAGCAGAAAAAAGCGAATATTTACAAAGGCAAAATTACCCGCATAGAACCTAGTCTGGAAGCAGCATTCGTAGATTACGGCGCGGAACGACATGGTTTCCTCCCTCTGAAAGAAATTTCCCGCGAATATTTCCCTGGTAATTATGCTTCTCATGGCCGCCCGAACATCAAAGATGTGCTGCGCGAAGGTCAGGAAGTGATTGTTCAGGTAGATAAAGAAGAGCGTGGAAATAAAGGCGCAGCACTGACGACGTTTATCAGTCTGGCCGGTAGTTATCTGGTTCTGATGCCAAACAATCCACGTGCCGGGGGTATTTCCCGCCGTATTGAAGGCGATGACCGTACTGAACTGAAAGAAGCCTTATCCTCCCTGCAACTGCCTGATGGCATGGGTCTGATTGTGCGTACTGCCGGTGTCGGCAAATCCGCAGAAGCTCTGCAATGGGACCTGACTTTCCGCCTCAAACATTGGGATGCGATCAAGAAAGCCGCTGAAGGCCGCCCTGCTCCGTTTCTGATCCATCAGGAAAGCAATGTTATCGTTCGGGCGTTTCGTGATTACCTGCGCCCGGACATCGGTGAGATCCTCATCGATAACCCGAAAATTCTCGATCTGGCAAAAGAACATATTGCCGCGTTGGGCCGTCCTGATTTCAGCAGCAAAATTAAACCGTATGTGGGTGAGATTCCGCTGTTCAGTCACTACCAAATTGAATCGCAAATTGAATCCGCTTTCCAGCGTGAAGTCCGTCTGCCTTCCGGTGGCTCTATTGTTATCGACAGCACCGAAGCGCTGACCGCTATCGACATCAACTCCGCACGTGCCACCCGCGGCGGCGATATCGAAGAAACCGCATTCAACACTAACCTTGAAGCAGCAGATGAAATTGCCCGTCAGTTACGTCTGCGCGATCTCGGTGGTCTGATTGTTATCGACTTCATCGACATGACGCCCGTTCGCCACCAGCGCGAAGTCGAAAATCGTCTGCGTGATGCCGTTCGTCAGGACCGCGCCCGTATTCAAATCGGCCGCATTTCCCGTTTCGGTTTACTGGAAATGTCCCGTCAGCGCCTTAGCCCTTCATTGGGTGAATCAACGCACCATATCTGCCCGCGTTGTGCAGGTACCGGTACCGTCCGTGACAACGAATCCCTGTCACTGTCGATTCTGCGTCTGATCGAAGAAGAAGCACTGAAAGAAAACACCAAAGAAGTCCATGCCATCGTTCCGGTGCCTATCGCTTCTTACTTGCTGAACGAAAAACGTGAATCGGTGAATGCCATCGAAAAACGTCAGGGCGGTGTGCGCGCGGTGATCGTGCCTAACGATCAAATGCAAACTCCGCACTACCATGTCCTGCGTGTTCGTAAAGGCGAAGAAATCTCTGCACTGAGCTATCTGCTGCCACAGATTCATGAAGCAGAAATGCTGCAACCTTCTGAAGAATTGCCCGCTGAGCGTCGTCGTCCTGAGCAACCCGCTCTGGCTGCGTTTGCGCTGCAAAGCGAAGCGCCTCCGTCCAGCTTTGAGCCGACGACCGAAACCGAAGAGCCGGTTAAAGTCAGAACCACAACAGTTAACGCTCCTGCAACACCTGTTGCTGAAAAATCAGGTTTTGTCAGCCGTCTTCTGAGCGGTCTGAAAAGCTTGTTCGCGCCTGAGCCACAGCAGGAAGTTAAACCTGTTGAAGCACCAAAAGAGGCTCAGGAAGCGGCTGAAACGGAAAATCGCCGTAACAACGAACGCCGTAATCCACGCCGCCAGGGCGGACGTCGTGAGCGCAACGGAGAACGTGGCGATCGCAATGACCGCGGTAATCGTGGTGAACGTGGTGAACGTGGCGAAGGCCGCGACAACAATCGTGATAATCGTGGCGAAAGCCGTGATAGCCGCGAAAATAATCGTGAACAGCGTGATGATCAGCGCCGTGGCCGCCGTAATCAGGAACCGGTTGTTACCGAAACCCGTAGCGAAGAGGTTGAAACGGCCGCGCGTGAAGAACAGCAACAACAGCCTCGTCGTGAACGCTCACGTCGCCGTTCTGAAGACAAGCGCAAACCACAGACTGAAGAAAAAGTTCAGGAAGTCGCAGCCGTTGAACAGGTTGCTGCGCCGGTGGTTGCTGATGAAACTGAGCAGGAAGATCGTCAGCCAACTCAGCGCCGTCAGCGTCGTCAGTTATCGCATAAAATCCGCTTCGAGTCTGAAACAGACGTTGATCACGAAGAAGAAGCTGCAGCACAGCTATTGATCACCGGCACTCGCCCGGCGGCGCCTGTGATTGCTGAGCAGGAACCTTCTGATGCTGAAACAACAAACATTACCGATAACGAAGATAATCAGAATGACAATGGCCGTGAAAATGGTATGCCACGTCGTTCACGCCGCTCGCCACGCCACCTGCGTGTAAGTGGTCAACGTCGTCGTCGTTATCGTGATGAACGTTATCCGACTCAGTCACCTATGCCACTTGCCGGTGCGTTTGTTTCTCCGGAAATGGCTTCGGGTAAAGTCTGGGTCACTTATCCGGTTGCTCCGTCTTCTGAACTACAGGTTGCTGAAACAGAAACCCCTGAAGTGCTGACTGAACAGGTTGAGATTGCACAGGCGAATACGCCGGTACTGTCTGAGATCGCTGAAGTTGCACAACCGTCAACCGCTGAACCTGCCGATGTTGTTGAAGCTGTTGCACAAGAAACGCCAGCCGAAACTACACTAACCGACGTTGCGCAGCCTGTTGCCGAAGAGCCAGTTCTCGTTGAACCGGCAACAGCTGAACCCGTCGTGGAAACGCCTGTTGTTGACGTTGCACCTGAAGCACACGAGCCAGTGGTCGTGGAACCAACACCTGTTCTCGCTGAACCTGAAGTTCAGGCCCCGGTGCCAGTCGCCGAACCTGAAGTGAAAGCTGAAGAGAAATCAGAACCGGTGGCTGACGTTAAACCTGCTGCAGAAGCTGCGCCAGTTGCAGTCGTGCCTGCAGTCACGGAAGCTGCGATTGTTGCACCTCGCTTCAAGCACCACGCGACAGCGCCTATGACGAAAGCTCCGGCACCCGCCTATATACAAGAGCCTCCTCGTCACAGTGACTGGGTTCGCCCTGAGTTCAACTTTGAAGGTAAAGGTTCTGCAGGTGGTCATGCGGCAGTCACTACTGCAACAGCCCCGGCAACCAAACCTGAAATGCCAGCCGAGTAACTGCTGAGCAGTGAGACTCAAAAACC
>NZ_JAFMOS010000641.1 GCF_019049755.1 Rahnella perminowiae | reverse complement strand
ATTATTAAGCGAGAGAGAAATAGTAGAGCAAGGAATGGTTATTGCCAAGACCCGTCGCAGATTGATACCCTGTGGCCGCCGGTGCTGTGCCTGTAAAGGCTGGCACTGAAGCTATAACTAATAAAATGAAATTCCTCTTTGACTGGCCGGCCTTAAAAACCGGCCATTTTTTTAATCTTTCAGTAATTCCGGCAGGTTCCCTTCGCCATACAAATGCAGTGCGCCGACGGCGACGACATAATGCCCCGGCGGAAGATCCAGAAGCAGTTGTTTCCAGCGCAGATTACGCTGATTCATCAGGATATCGTACAAATCGCTGCTGAAGGTATTCGGCAAAGGCTCGGCAGCCAGTCCTGGTTTGGTATCCAGCCACCAGCTGATCATGGTTTGCAGCAAACGGGCATTGGTTTGCCAGTGTGTCAGAGTATCTTCCAGCAATGCGAGTCCGTCGTCCGGCAAGTGCTGCAATAATTCAAACTGTTCCTGCGGACCTTCCAGCTCAATGATTTTCTTTCCCTGCTTTTTAGCGGTCTGCAACAGCTGATAATCAATGCCGTAATGTCCGCGCAGCCCGAGGCGCTGCGCCTGCGTAGCCTGCAACATCAGGGCGATCTGCCACGACGGCAGCGGGTTCAGCGTCCACATTGAGACACCCAGTTCTTCGCATAAACGTTCGACGTGCAGATATTGTGATTCAGGCAGGCGTTCGGCCAGCGGCGGAAATTCACCGGTCATGCTGAAAGGGGATTCTGTTGTGCTGATATCGGCCTCCACAATCAGCGCATCGGCTTTTTGCAGGCGACGCAACAACTTCGCCGGCAGCGGTTGCATATCTTGCGTGCCCATATGAATGCTGCCAACCAGATGCAGTGCGCGGTTGCCCGGAAGCTGAATATCAATGGCGGGATAAGAATACTCGACGGGAAACAGCCTGCGAAGCCTGCGGATCACCCGGTTTAAAAACTGCGCCATAGTGCATGGTCTCCCGAAAAAATGAGAGACCATGCTAACGTGTCAGCGTTTTAGCGAACAGGGGAAACGTCTTGTTTTTTCGGCTTAAAGTGCAACAGACGATTTGCATTAGCGACGACGGTAATTGATGACAGCGCCATTGCTGCGCCCGCGACTACCGGGCTGAGCAAGGTGCCGGTTAGTGGATAAAGCACACCGGCTGCAACCGGAATACCAATCACGTTATACACAAACGCGCCCAGCAGGTTCTGCTTCATATTACGCAGCGTCGCCTGTGACATCGCCAGTGCATCGGCGACACCGTTCAGGCTCGGACGCATCAGCGTAATGGCCGCCGTTTCGATCGCGACATCGCTGCCGCCACCCATCGCGATCCCGACATCTGCCTGTGCCAGTGCCGGTGCGTCATTAATACCGTCACCGATCATGGCGACCTGCTGGCCTCCGGCCTGCAATGCTTTAATGGCATCCGCTTTACCTTCCGGACGCACACCGGCAATCACTTTATCGATTCCCGCTTGTGCGGCAATTGCCTGAGCGGTACGCGGGTTATCGCCGGTCAGCATCACCAGTTGATACCCAAGCTGATGCAGACGTTGCAGGGCACTGACACTGTCTTCCCGTAATGGATCGCGCAGCGCAAACAGGGCTGCCAGTTTTCCGTCAACGGCAAGCAATACCGGTGTCGCGCCTTCACCTGCCATGCTTTCCAGCAGCGTATTGGCATCAGAAGTGTCGATGCCGTTTTCCTGCATCAGCGCCTGGTTACCTAATAACAACGCCGAATCTTCAGCATCACCGCGCAGGCCCAGACCACCCAGTGTACGGAAATTCAACACATCAGGAACGGCCAGCCCTTCCGCTTTGTCAACGATCGCTTGTGCCAGCGGATGGTGCGATCCTTTTTCCAGCGCGGCCGCATAGCGCAGCGCCTGTTGTTCACGGGTGCCGCCAAAGGTATGGATATCGGTCACTTTGGGCTGGCCTTCTGTCAGCGTCCCGGTTTTATCAAATACCAGCGTGGTGAGGGTACTGGCTTTTTGCAGCGCATCGGCATCACGTACCAGTACGCCGAATTCTGCTGCACGGCCTACACCCGCCGTAACTGACATCGGCGTCGCTAATCCCAGTGCACAAGGGCAGGCAATAATCAGCACGGTAGTGACGATCACCAGTGTGTACATCAGTTGTGGCTGCGGGCCGAAGAAGTACCAGATTGCGCCGCTTAACAGGGCTATCAGCACCACCACGGGCACGAAGACAGAAGAAATTTTATCTGCCAGCTTACCGATTTCCGGTTTGCTGCTCTGAGCTTCGCGCACCAGTTTGATGATCCGCGACAGGGTGGTCTGGCTGCCGATGGCGTCAGCACGAAACAGCACGCTGCCGTCTTTGACCAGCGTCCCCGCATGGACTTTTTCACCCTGCGATTTCTGCTGAGGAATTGGCTCGCCGGTCAGCATGGCTTCATCCATCCAGGCTTCGCCGCTTTGAATCTCACCGTCAACCGGCACACGGTCACCGGTGGTCAGACGCAGCGTCATGCCTTGCTGTACTTCAGCCAGCGGCAGGTTTTTTTCGCCTTCTCCGGTGACGACCCGTGCGGTTGGCGGTGTCAGATCCAGTAAGCGTTCGAGCGCCTTGGATGAACGCTGACGTCCGCGTTGTTCCAGCGCATGACCGAGATTAATCAGGCCGATAATCATCACGCTGGCTTCATAGTAGAGATGGCGCGCCTGCATTGGAAACGCTTCCGGCCACAGGCTGACAGCAAAAGAGAATATCCAGGCCGCACCGGTACCCAGTGACACCAGCGTGTCCATATTGGCACTGCCGTGCATCAGGTTTTTCCAGGCACTGCGGTAGAAATGTCCGCCAGCGACAACCATGATCAGTAACGTCAGCAGGCCGACAATCAGCCAGCCGGTCTGATTGCTGCGGGTGACCATCATTTCACCGCCGAACAATCCCCATAACATCATAGGGATACCGGCAGCTAAGCCGACCGCCGCCTGCCAGCTGAAACGGATCATGCTTTGGCGTGAGGTTTGTTGCTGGCGCTCGCGGCGCTTGGTTTCGTCGATAATAATTTCAGCGCCGTAGCCGGCCCGTTCAACAGCGGCAATCAGCGCGTTTTGATCAGCATTGCCGCTGACCAGCGCACTGCGTTCCGCCAGGTTGACCCGCGCCCGTTCGACACCCCCCACGCCTTCCAGCGCCCGTTGCACTTTACTGACGCAACTGGCGCAGCTCATGCCGCTGAGCAACAACTGTACGCTGGCGTCTGCGGCTTGCGGGGCGTGAGTCTCAGCCGGAACGGGTGACACAGCCGCTGACAGGGGTTCCGGCAAAACACTCGCCTTATCGGTCAGCGGCTCAGATTTTGGGGATGCGTCTCCTGCTACCTGCGCTTCGTAACCGGCGCTGACCACTGCGTCGATCAGGCTCTGGCTGCTTGCATTGCCTTCAACAATGGCTTTATCCAGAGAAACTTCAACGGCGGTCGTGCCTTCCACAGCTTCCAGCGCTTTACGCGTTGAAGCCACGCAGTGCCCGCAGGACAGGCCTTGCAGAGATAATACGGTGGTCGTCATGATTATTTTCCTTAGGTTAACTTCACTCAGGACAAAGGATAAACCTTCCCGCAAGGTGAAGGTCAAGCCACGGTATCGGTTATTTTCATTTATCGTCCATTTACAATTTATTTAGAAACGCGCGCTGACTTTGCCTTATCGTTATACCCTGGGATATATAACGAAAAGTTCAATAACGGTAAACCACAATGGGAAACAAAAAGACGATGGCAATGATGCAAAAAGCGTTGCTGACTGCGGCACTTCTGGTAGCGGCACAGGCTTCGCAGGCAGCGGAGGATTTTCGTGTGACTTACGCCGGTTCGATGGGGGTGGTCATGGACAAATACCTCGGACCGGATTTCGCGAAAGAAAAGAAAGTGAATTATCAGGGACAGGGGCAGGGCGCTTACGGCATGGCAAATTTGCTGGCGTCGAAAAAAGTGGTGGCGGATGTATTCGTTTCGATCACGCCAGGGCCGGTTAAGATCCTGCAAAAAGCCGGGCTGGCCGGGCAGGCGATCCCTGTCGCCAGCACCAGCATGGTGATCGCTTATAACCCGAAAGGAAAATATGCCGAAAAATTTGCCGCGATAAAAGGCGGGAAAGCGGGCGCAGAACCGTGGTGGAAAGTGCTGCAAACCCCCGGGCTGCAATTTGGTCGTACCGATCCGGTCAGTGATCCGCAGGGGCAGAACATCATTTTCACCATGATGCTGGCGGAGAATTACTATAAACAGCCGGGGCTGGAAAAAGCAGTGCTGGGGGATGTACAAAATCCTCAACAGATTTCCGGAGAAGGCGGATTGCTGACGCGTCTGGAAGCCGGTCAGGTAGATGCGGCATCAGGTTACGAGAGTGCCACCCGTTCAGCCCATCTGCCGTACATTAAATTGCCGGACGAGATTAACCTGAGCAATCCGCAGATGAGCAATGACTGGTACAGCAAAGTGACTTTTAATGTGAAAGATGCGGCCGGTAAAGAGAAAACGCTGAGCACTCAGCCGCTGGTGTTCTACGCAGTTGTGCTGAACAACGCGCCGCATCCTCAGCTGGCCAAACAGTTCATCAGCTACATGCAAAGTGCCAGGGGGCAGAAGCTGTTTGAACAAAATGGCTATGATAAGCCGAAAGGCGGAAACCTTTAAGTTGCGTGCGTCAGGACTGGCGGTTCCCGCTCTGGCGTTGCTGATGGTGCCGTTTGTTACCCTGCTTTTCCTGACGCCGTGGTCAGATTTTCATCTGGCTTACGGTGACAGCCATGCGGTAGTCGTTTCGCTCGGTCTCAGCCTGGTGTCGGTAGGGCTGATTGTGGTTCTCGGTTTGCCGGTAGCCTTCTGGCTGGCGAAAACGTCATCGCGCTGGCGCAATATTGTGGAAGTACTGGTGCTGATCCCTTTGCTGACACCGCCGCTGGCGATGGGGATTTTACTGGTGTCGGTTTACGGACCTTATGGCTCGGTCGGGGAAATCCTTTCCGCTATCGGCATGACGCTTAATAACAATGCGCCCGCGTTCGTGCTGGCGCAGATTTATGGTGCGTTACCGTATTTTATTTTATCCGCGAGAGGCGCGCTGGAGGCCGTGCCGGAAGATGTCGAAGAGGCAGGGAAAACACTCGGTGCATCACCGTTTCAGGTATTTATCCGGCTGACATTACCGCTGGCCTCACGCGGGATTGCCGCCGGTGTGGCGATCGCCTGGGTACGTGCCATCGGGGAGTTTGGTATTGTGATGGTATTCTGTTATTTCCCGCAGGGCATTCCGGTAAAAATGTTTATCAACCTGCAAAACGACGGGGTGACCTCGGTGTACTCGCTGCTATGGATCCTGCTGATGGTGACTTTGCCGTTGCCGATGTGGCTGCTTCTGCGTACCAAAAAACAGACTGTGCATTACAGCTGATCGCCGGTAATGGCGTATGATGTCTTTATCATGCGCAAAAATCAGGTTGTCGTGGAGGCGAAATGAATATCAGTGATGTGGCGAAAAAAACCGGGCTGACCAGCAAAGCGATTCGTTTTTATGAAGAGAAAGGGCTGGTCACCGCACCGGCCCGCAGTGAAAACGGCTATCGCCGCTATGCGCAAAAACATATCGAAGAACTGACATTGTTGCGCCAGGCGCGGCAGGTCGGATTTACGTTAGAAGAATGCCAGGAACTGGTGGCATTGTTCCACAATCCTGACAGGCACAGCGCGGATGTCAAAGCGCGTACCCTGGAAAAGGCCGCTGAAATTGAGCGGCACATTCAAGAACTGAAAACAATGCATGAGCGCTTACTTACGCTGGCAGAGGCCTGTCCCGGTGATGACGGAGCCGAGTGCCCGATCATCGACAATCTCTCAGGGTGTTGCCACAAACACTGAGATCTTATTTAACGGGTGTCAGGTTCCACGCGCAGCGTCGCGCCTTCCACGCCTGTGATAATCACTTTGTCACCGACGTTCAGCGGCGACGTACAGATAGCGCGCCAGCTGCTGTCACCGATTTGTACCCGCGTGAACTGATTAGTGACGGGTTCCAGCACCGTGGCATAAGTGCCGACTAACTGCTGGCCTCGCTGATTCAATGCTGAATTGCCGGCGGATTTATCCACCCGCTGGTTCAGCCACTTCCACCACAGCCACGCGGCCAGAATGGTCAGCAGTGCAAACGCTGTGCCCTGCCATTCCCACGGTAGCGGCAGGATCCACGTGACAGCGCCCACTAAGGCGGCCGCCACGCCACTCCATAGCAAGTAACCACTCGCACCCACCAGCTCAGCCGCCAGTAACAGGCCGCCCAGAGACAGCCAGAATACGTGCGGGTTTGCCATGAAATCATGTGGCATTATTTGCCGCCTTTGGTTTCTTTTAGCAGCTCAGCAATACCGCCGATTGACCCCATCAGACTGGTAGCATCCAGCGGCATCATGATGATTTTGCTGTTATTGGCAGAACCAATTTTCGTCAGGGCATCCGTATATTTTTGTGCCACGAAGTAGTTAATCGCCTGCACATCACCGGCAGCAATCGCTTCGGACACCATTTTGGTTGCCTGCGCTTCCGCCTCTGCCGCACGTTCACGCGCCTCAGCCTGCAGGAAGGCCGACTGACGTTCACCTTCCGCTTTCAGAATTTGTGACTGCTTTTCACCTTCAGCACGCAAAATGGCGGACTGGCGTACCCCTTCTGCTTCCAGAATATCGGCACGTTTTGTACGTTCGGCTTTCATCTGCGCGTTCATTGCGGAGATCAGTTCAGCCGGTGGGCGCACGTCACGGATCTCGATACGGGTGATTTTTACACCCCATGGATTGGTGGCTTCATCAACGATATGCAGCAAACGTGCGTTGATATTGTCACGTTGTGACAGCATCTCGTCGAGTTCCATCGAACCGAGAACGGTACGGAAGTTCGTCATTGTCAGATTGACGATCGCCTGCTCCAGATTACTGACCTCATAGGCAGCGCGTGCGGGATCAATAACCTGTATAAAACACACAGCATCGATGGCCACATTGGCGTTATCGCGGGAAATGACTTCCTGTGAAGGAATATCCAGCACCTGCTCCATCATATTAATTTTACGGCCGATGCGGTCAACAAACGGCACGACCAGATTCAGTCCGGGCATCAGGGTCTTGGTATAACGGCCAAAACGTTCGACGGTCCACTGATAGCCCTGAGGCACGATCTTGATGCCGGCGTAGACCACCAGCAAGGCCAGTACGATCAGAATAAGGATAGGAATGGGAATGAGGTCAAACATAGTATGAAACTCCTGTAAAACTGCGTTCTGATGATTCCTGTGGGAATAATCGAATAAAAACATGTCCCTGGCGCTCTCACCGCTGGGTCAGGCGCATGTACAATTATCGCACAAATCGTTAAGTCATCGTATTAATAAAAGAAGGGTTCTGCGGATAAAGGCGGAGGAAAGCTTAAAAAAAACGCACGTCCGGTTAAATGACGTGCGTCTGCTGTTTTACGGTGAAGCCAGCGTATTAATAAAGTAAGGAATATAACTGACGACGATACTTCGCTGCCAGCGCATCACCGGTGCCCAGTGCCGCCATAATATCCATCAGTGTCTTACGCGCTGCCCCGTTCGCCGCGCCCAAATCTTTCTTCAGCGGCGCCATCAGCAGTTCCAGTGCTTCTTCGTTACGCCCGACCTGATGCAGTTGCAGGCTGAGTTTTACCACTAACTCGGCGTTTTCAGGATCCTGCTGCAATTCCTGTTGTAACAACTGAATTTCCGGCGTGTCGGCGGCCTGTTTCAGTAACTCAATTTGCGCAACCAGCCCCTGATAACGGGAATCTTTATCCTGCAGCGGGATGGTCGCCAGCACGGTCTCTGCATCATCGGTACGGTTCAGATGAATTTGGGTTTCCGCCAGCAACAGGCCAATATCACTGCGCTGATTGCTCAGTTGCCACGCTTCTTTCAGTAACGGCAGGGCGTCATGAGTATTGCCCGCCTGCAGCAGCTCCTGTGCCTCGGCCAGTTTCAGCTCTTCTTCTTTCGGCAGCACTTTCTGCAACAGTTCGCGGATCACCTCTTCCGGCTGCGGCCCCTGGAAACCATCGACCGGCTGACCGTCCTTGAACAGGTAAACGGCAGGAATTGAGCGCAGGCCAAACTGCTGGGCGATCATCTGCTCGGCATCGCAGTCCACTTTTGCCAGGATCAGCTGACCGGCGTATTCCGCAGCCAGTTTGTCCAGAACGGGCCCCAGTTGCAGACAATGCTGGCTGCGTTCAGACCAGAAATAGAACATCACCGGCACCGACATGGATTGTTCCAGCGTCTGGTGCAGATTGGTTTCGTTGATATCGATTACTGTAGGTTGTGCAAGCATGAATTTGTTCTCTCCGCTACCTGTCATACTTCGAACTGCTGATGCGTTGGCTACGCTCACTGACCCCGGTCACTTAGGTATCTAAGCTCCCGGGGATTCGTGAACTTGCCGCCTTCCCGCAACCCGAATTATTTAGGGTATAGAAAATTAAAGTATTTAAGAATAAATGGGGGCGACTCGTGCCGCTTCAACCCCTTATCGTTTTTACTTAGCTGTTTCCGCGTAATATTTTGTCCAGCAGGCGTGCCGGTAACAGGCGTTTAAGTACCGTCAGCGCATGGGCGACCAGCGTGACCGGATAACGAAAACGCGCGCGCGGGTTTTCTAAAGCATGGTGCAGTTTGGGTAAAACTGCCTCAGGCCTGAGCGTAAAACGTCGTGCAATGCCTGGATTTTCTACCGGCTGGTCGGCCTGTGACTGATTCACATTGGCGGTGAAATTACTGCTCAGCGGACCGGGTTCAATCAGGCTGACCTGAATCCCCGTACCGTGAAGTTCCATACGCAGCGTATCGGACCAGGCCTCCAGCGCAAATTTACTGGCGGCATAAGCGCCACGTCGTGGCGTCGTTATCAGCCCCATCACCGAGCTGGTCTGGATAATACGGCCTTCGCCGTGCGGTAACATGGCGGGTAACAAAAGCTGCGTCAGCTGATGTGTACCAAACAAATTGGTGGAAAATTGTTGTTCGAACTGCTCACGGCTGATGCTGCCGAGCGGGCCGTAGACACCGTAACCTGCATTATTAAACAGGCCGTACAGACGGTTGCCGGTCAGTGCTATGACCCTGGCAGCCGCAAGTTCGACGCTCTGTTTGTCATCAAGATCACACTGAATGGTTTCAAAACCCATTTGTTGCAGTGTGTCAATATCCTGTGTTTTACGACATGCCGCCAGAACCCGATAACCGCGTGCGCGCAAATCCTGTGCGGCAACCAGTCCGATACCGCTGGAACAACCGGTGATTAATACTGCTTTTTGCATAACTTTACCTGTGAGGTGTCCCTATTTTTTATGGCTGTGATTTACTAGGGAGTCGGGTGAAAAAGGTAACGTCTTGGTTTTACTCACGTCCCGGTATTATTTTATTCGTCGTATTTTAACCCTAATGTACCAGCAGCGGCGTGAGTTTTTCTGACATCCATCCGGCAATAAACGACTGTGCTGCCAGGGCCGGATGTAAGCCGTCGTCCTGCATCCATTCAGGTTTCACGGCGACCTGTTCCATAAAGAACGGCACCAGCGGGACGTTCTCCTGCTTTGCCAGTGCCGGATAAATGGCGTAGAACGCATCGCCGTAGCGGCGGCCATAATTTGGCGGGAGGCGGATTTGCATCAGCAGCGGTTGGGCATTGGCCTGTTTAACCTGTTTAATCACCTGGGTCAGCGTCCGGGAGATGGCCTGTGGCGGGAAGCCCCGTAACCCGTCGTTGGCGCCCAGTTCAATCAGCACCCAGCGGGGATGATGTTGTTGCAGCAAGGACGGCAGGCGTGCCAGCCCTTGTTCAGCGGTATCGCCGCTGATACTGGCATTGATAATGGTGGGTTTACCGCCTTCTTTTTGCCAGTTGTTATTCAGTAATGTCGGCCACGATTCGGCTACCGGAAGGCGATAGACAGCACTCAGACTGTCGCCAATAATCAGCAAGTTATCAGCAGCAACGGCGCGAAAACTCAATAATCCTAACAACATAAGGAAGGGGAGATGCCAGCGGAAAATGTTCTTGAAGTTCATCATCTAAGTAAGCACGTCGGTCAGGGTGAAGGTCAGCTCACCATCCTGTCCGGTGTGGAGCTGGTTGTCAAACCTGCCCAGACAATTGCCCTGATTGGCGAATCCGGCTCCGGTAAATCCACCTTGCTTGGCATTCTTGCCGGGCTGGATGATGGCACCCGCGGTGACGTGAAATTGCTGGGTAAATCCCTTAGCGAACTGAACGAAGAAGGGCGCGCAGCACTGCGGGCTAAAAATGTTGGTTTTGTGTTTCAGTCCTTCATGCTGGTGCCGACACTCAACGCGCTGGAAAATGTTCAACTTCCTGCGTTGTTACGTGGCGAAAGCGACAGCCGCAGCCGTCAGCAGGCGATGCAGTTACTGGAAAGCCTGGGGCTGGGCGAACGTCTTCATCATCTTCCGGCACAACTTTCCGGCGGTGAGCAGCAACGTGTAGCGCTGGCGCGGGCCTTTATCGGCAAGCCGAAATTGCTCTTTGCCGATGAGCCGACCGGTAATCTGGATCGCGTAACCGGCGAACGCATTGTCGATCTGCTGTTCTCACTGAACCGTGATGCGGCGACGACGCTGATTCTGGTCACGCACGACGAACAGCTGGCGGCGCGTTGTCAGCGCCGGTTACGTCTGCGTGACGGGAAATTGTGGGAGGAAGCATGATCTGGCGCTGGTTCTGGCGGGAATGGCGTTCGCCCTCACTGCTGATTGTCTGGCTGGCGCTGGCGCTGGCGGTAGCCTGTGTGCTGGCCCTCGGCAGCATCAGCGACCGCATGGACAAAGGGCTGAGTCAGCAGAGCCGTGAGTTTATTGCCGGGGATCGCGTGCTGAGTTCTGCCCGTCCGATCACCGAAGCCTGGCTGCAAGATGCCCAGGCGCAGGGATTAAAAGTCAGCCGTCAGCTCTCTTTCATGACCATGACTTTTGCCGGTGAAACGCCGCAACTGGCAGCGGTTAAAGCGACTGATCTGGCGTATCCGCTGTATGGGGCGTTACAAACCGAACCGGCAGGGCTGAAACCTGAGCCGGGAACGGTACTGGTTGCGCCGCGATTACTGGCGCTGCTGAACGTGAAAATCGGTGACAATCTGGATGTGGGTGATACCACGCTGAAAATTGCCGGTGTGATCCTACAGGAGCCGGATTCAGGCTTTAACCCCTTCCAGACTGCACCCCGGGTGATCATGAATCTGGAAGACGTGAAAAAAACCGGTGCTGTTCAGCCGGGCAGCAGGCTGACGTATCGCTATATGTTTGCCGGTTCACCGCAGGCCATTCAGAGTTATGGTGAGGCGATAAAAGGCCTGCTCAAGCCGGATCAGCGCTGGAGCGGCATGGAAGATTCCGATGGCGCGCTGGGCAAATCCTTACAGCGTTCACAGCAATTCCTCACGCTGTCCGCGTTGCTGACGCTGATGCTGTCGATTGCCGCCATTGCCGTTTCAATGGGGCATTATTGCCGCAGCCGTTACGATCTGGTTGCGGTGCTGAAAACACTGGGTGCCGGGAAAAAAGCGCTGCGCAAACTGATTATTGGTCAGTGGCTGGCAGTACTGGTACTGGCAGGGTTGTGCGGTAGCGTGATCGGTCGGGTGTTTGAAGCCGTGCTTATGAAGGTACTGGCACCGGTTCTGCCCGCCACCTTGCCGCCTGCCGGTGGCTGGCCGTGGGTGTGGTCGATGGGTGCGATGGTGGTGATTTCTCTGCTGATCGGCATCCGTCCCTATCGTCAATTGCTGGCGACACAGCCGCTGCGTGTGCTACGCCATGACGTGGTAGCGAATGTCTGGCCGCTGCGTTATTTCCTGCCGGTAATGGTATTGGTGGTGATCGGTCTGCTGGCGGCACTGATGGGCGGAAGTTCACTGCTCTGGTCGTTGCTGGCAGGCGTGCTGGTGCTTTCGTTACTGCTCGGTGTGACTGGCTGGGGAGCACTGATGCTGTTACGCAAGCTGACGCTCCGTCAGTTACCGCTGCGTCTGGCGGTTAACCGCCTGCTGCGCCAGCCGTGGGTAACACTCAGTCAGCTGGCGGCGTTCTCAATGTCGTTTATGTTGCTGGCGTTACTGCTGGTGATGCGTGGTGATTTGCTGGACCGCTGGGAACAACAACTGCCGCCGGACAGTCCGAATTACTTCCTGCTTAATATCACCAAAGAGCAGATCCCACAGGTAACGGATTTCCTGCATCAGCATAACGCTGAGCCGGAAACCTTCTATCCGATTGTGCGGGTTCGCCTGACAAAGATTAACGATAAAGTGGCCACGGATATCATCAGACCGGACGATGCGGGCGGGGAAGCGGTGAACCGTGAACTGAATCTGACCTGGATGCAGGGCTTGCCGGATCACAATCCGCTGGTGGCAGGCAACGGGCCGCCGAAAGCCGGTGAAGTGTCAATTGACGAAGGGCTGGCGGGAAGGCTGGGGCTTAAACTCGGTGATACCGTGACGTTCAGCGGCGATACGCAGGAATTCAGTGCCAGAATTACCAGCCTGCGGAAAGTAGACTGGGACAGCCTGAAGCCGAATTTCTACTTTATCTTCCCGCCTGGTGCGCTGGATGCACAACCGCAAAGCTGGCTGACCAGCTTCCGCTATCATGGCGATATCAGCACTATCACGCAGCTTAACCGCCAGTTCCCGACGCTGAGTTTGCTGGATATCGGCGCGATTCTGCGTCAGGTCGGGCAGGTATTACAGCAGGTCAGCAAGGCGCTGGAAGTGATGGTGATCCTGGTGATGCTGTGTGGCGGATTGCTGTTGCTGGCGCAGATTCAGGTCGGCATGCATCAGCGCCGTCAGGAACTGATTGTTTACCGTACGCTGGGTGCCAGCAAAAAAATGCTCCACCGGACACTGTGGTGTGAATTTGCCGTGCTCGGGCTGGTGGCCGGGATCGCCGCCGCAATCGGTGCGGAAGCCGCGTTATGGCTGCTGCAACGCAAAGTGTTTGATTTCCCGTGGGAGCCGAATTATCTGATGTGGATTGCGGTTCCGGTCGTCGGGGCGGTGCTGTTGTCAGTTTGCGGTGGCTGGCTGGGTGTCAGATTGCTGCGGGGACGGGCGTTGTTCAGGCAATACGACTCGTAGTTTCTAAACGCCTCCCCCCTGCGATAATCTGGTGTCCAGGTTTAGGGGGGCAGTTCATCGCAGGGGGGGGAGCCGATCGCGCTTTTCTCCCCCACCTTCGCAGGGGAGGGAGTCGATCAAATCAAAGCTTATCAACTGCCCATTCAATGCCGCTGGCGTATTCTGGCGGCAGCATCGGGATCAGTGCGTTGAGAGTGTCTTTCAGCAGGCTGGCGCTGGCGTCGTTGAGATTCAGGTGTCCGACTTTACGACCCGGACGCACGTCTTTCTCATACCAGTGTAGATTGACCAGCGGCAGACTCAGCCATTTTTCTGATACATCGGTGCCAATCAGATTCACCATCACCGACGGCGAACTCACTACCGGTTTCGGCAGCGGCAGATCGAGAATGGCGCGCAGATGCATTTCAAACTGACTGTAGGATGCGCCGTTTTGCGTCCAGTGCCCGCTGTTATGTACACGCGGCGCCAGCTCGTTGATCAGCAACCCTTCGCTGACCACGAAACATTCCATCGCCATCACGCCGACATATTTCAGTTCGTTCATGATGGCCGACAGCATGCCTTCTGCCTGCCGTTGCAGATTAGCATCCGGCTGTGGCAGCGCAACGCTGGTGCGCAAAATACCGTCCTGATGCAGGTTGTGGGTCAGCGGATAAAAGACCGTTTTGCCGTCGTGTCCGCGTGCACCCACCAGCGAGACTTCACCGGAGAAATTGATGCCCTGCTCAACGATGCATTCGCCGTAGCAATCCTGCGGCAGCGTATTTTCTTCGCCTGAACGCAGACGCCACTGACCCCGGCCGTCGTAACCGCCAACACGACGTTTCACAATCGCCAGTTCACCCAGCTGTGAGAAAACCTGCGGCCATTGGGCAACATCGGCCAGCAACTGCCATGGTGCGGTTGCCAGGCCGAGTTGATCCAGTAACTGTTTTTGCGTCAGGCGGTCGGCCAGACGCGGGAAAATATCGCGGTTGACGAACGCATTATGCGTCGCCAGTTCACGGGTCAGGGCAGTTTCCGGCCAGCGCTCGATTTCAGCAGTGATGACGCTTTGCTGATACGGTACGGCTTCCGGCTCGGCATCCAGGCCGACGGGATATACGGCGATGCCCAGCGGTTCACCGGCCTGACGCAGCATTCTGCCTAACTGACCGTTTCCGAGTACGCAAACCGGTTTCATGCTTCCTCCCGCGGATCGGGATTATTCAGCACTTCGTCCGTTTGTGTGGTGCGCCATGTCGCCAGATTTTTGGCAATTTCAGCATCATGCAATGCCAGAATCTGTGCCGCCAGTAGCGCCGCGTTAGCCGCACCCGCTTTACCAATCGCCAGCGTACCGACCGGAATGCCACGCGGCATCTGCACGATGGAATATAAGCTGTCGATGCCACTGAGTGCCGCACTTTGCACCGGAACACCCAACACCGGTACCAGCGTCTTCGCCGCCAGCATGCCCGGTAAATGCGCTGCACCACCGGCACCCGCGATGATCACATCAAATCCGTTAGCGGAAGCCTGCTCAGCGAAAGTAAATAACTTGTCCGGCGTACGGTGAGCGGAGACGATATCGACATGGAAAGGAATATTCAGCGTTGTGAGGACGTCGGCGGCGAACTGCATGGTCGCCCAGTCACTTTTTGACCCCATAACGATGGCGATTTTTGCCGGGGTAACGTTGGATGACATGTCTGTAAAGCTCCTGTGATTCGGAAATAGAAACTGCGAGGGCGCAAATGATAGCATGCTCCGTGAGGGAGGAAAACGGTTGCGTCGCCGGAAAACCGCGCATTTTTGATGAGAAGTTGGCGGCAGATTTGTATAATCCCCCTCACGCTGTTAATGACAAATCTGACTGGAAACTGATTTATGACGCAGGCTTTACTGGCACCGATTTATGATTTTCTTCACTGTGAAACCCCTGCTATCTGGGTCGATGTGGCACTGGAAAATCAGACGGTGATGCTGATTGATCACGCCAACTGTGAAAAGAAAGCGGCGGCAACGGCGATGAGCCTGATGACCAAATATCTTGAGCGCACTGAACTGCTGTTTTGCGCGGCCCGTCTGGCACGGGAAGAGCTTCACCACTTTGAGCAGGTGGTGGAAATCATGCAAAAACGCAATATTACTTATACCCAGCTTTCACCGTCGCGCTATGCCAGCGGGATGATCAAACATACCCGTCATCATGATGATCTGAATATTCTGGTTGACCGGCTGATTATCGGAGCGTACATCGAAGCGCGTTCCTGCGAGCGCTTTGCCAAAATTGCGCCACATCTCGATGAAACCTTATCGCGCTTTTATACCTCACTGCTGCGTTCTGAATCACGGCATTTTGCCGATTACCTGGCGCTGGCAGAACAGTATGCCGGAACGGATATCCGTGAACGGGTAGAGGAGTTTGGCAGAATTGAAGCGGAACTGATCCTCACGCCGGATGAGCAATTCCGCTTCCACAGCGGCGTACCTGTCACCCTTCATACTTCAGGCTGCTGATATGTTGACTGCGTTCATTCGCCCTTGTCACTGAGCCAGCTAAGCTCCCGGGGATTCACAAACTTGTTGCCTTCGGCAACTCAACATTATTCAGGGTAATGGGAGGGTGACTCAAAACGGGAAGCTGATCAGTTCCACGTTGTCGGCAGTCACCTTGACCATCGAGCCTTCTTCGTGCCAGGCACCGAGTACCACCCGGTGGCCGGTTTTATTCTGCAACGCCACCTCGTGGATCGCCGGACGATGGGTATGGCCGTGAATCAACCATTCTACGCCTGACGTCTGCATTTCGCTGATCACTGCCTGCGGGTTCACATCCATAATATCCAGTGACTTACCCTGATTTGAGGCTTTGCTGTTGGCGCGCATTCTGGCGGCAATCGCCAGCCGCCATTTCAGCGGCAGCATCAGGAAAAGTCTTTGGATCAGCGGGTTGTGGACTTTTTTGCGGAAATTTTGATACGCGACATCATCGGTACACAGGGTATCACCGTGCAGGATCAGGACGCGGCGGCCATACAGCTCAAGCACTTTTTTTTCCGGCAGCAATGTCATCAGGCTGTCGCGTGCGAAGCGTCTGCCGAGCAGAAAATCGCGGTTACCATGAATGAAAAAGCAGGGTACGCCTTGCTGGTGTAACTGATTGAGTGCTGCGGCGATCTCGGCATGAAGCGGCTGCGGATCATCGTCGCCAATCCAGGCTTCAAACAGGTCACCGAGAATGTACAGGGCATCAGCCTGCGGCGCATCTTCGCGCAGAAAACGCAGAAAACCGGCAGTGATTGCCGGTTCCTGTGCGCAAAGATGGATATCTGCAATAAAAAACGTGGTCATCCCGACGTTGATTATTCGCTGACTGTGACGCTTTTGATCACAACATCTTCTTTTGGAACGTCCTGGTGCATGCCGCTGCGGCCGGTTTTGACGGCTTTGATCGCGTCAACCACATCCATGCCTTCGACCACTTCTGCGAATACGCAGTAACCCCAACCTTGCGCATTTTTGCCGCTGTGGTTCAGGAAATCGTTGTCAGTGACGTTGATGAAGAACTGGGCCGTGGCGGAGTGCGGATCGTTGGTACGCGCCATTGCCAGCGTGCCTTTGGTATTTTTCAGACCATTGTCTGCTTCATTATTGATAGGCGCATCGGTGTTTTTCTGGTTCATGCCTGGCTCAAAACCGCCGCCCTGGATCATGAAACCGTTAATCACACGGTGGAAAATAGTGTTGTCGTAGAAGCCTTTACGGCAATAGTTCAGGAAGTTTTCAACGGTGGCTGGCGCTTTGTCAGCGAAAGTATTAATGACGATGTCGCCGTGGTTAGTGTGGAAAGTGACCATATTTATCATCCTGCTAATGTTGATGTGTGCTCTTAGTAAGAGCGGCTACTATAGCCTTTTCTTATACCATAACTCAAAAGTTGCCGTCAGCAGTGGCTTTGTGATGACTAAAGCCCGTCCGGTGGCCTTATGGCGTTTCGGTGAAATCATTTTCGTTATATTATACGCGTTAGTGTCGCTTAAACGCGTCAACGTCATTTTCTACGCCCAACACACGGAATAGCCTGATGCTGAAGATTTTTAATACCCTGAGTCGCCAAAAAGAGGAATTCAAGCCAATTCATGCCGGTAAAGTCGGTATGTACGTGTGTGGGATCACTGTTTACGACCTGTGTCATATCGGCCATGGTCGCACCTTTGTGTCTTTCGACGTGGTATCACGTTATCTGCGCTACCTCGGTTATGACCTGAAATATGTGCGCAACATTACCGATATCGACGACAAAATCATTAAACGTGCCGCTGAAAATGGCGAAACTTTCATGTCGCTAACCGATCGTATGATCGCGGAAATGCACGCTGATTTTGCCTCACTGAACATTTTGCCACCGGACGCGGAACCGCGTGCGACGCGGCACATTGATGAGATCATCGATATCGTGCAGAAGCTGATTGACCGCGACCATGCTTATGTCGCGTCGAACGGCGACGTGATGTTCTGGGTGGAAAGTGATCCGGATTACGGCGTATTGTCCCGTCAGGATCTGGATCAGTTACAGGCTGGCGCACGCGTTGAAGTTGAAGCTAACGTGAAACGCAATCCGATGGATTTTGTGTTGTGGAAAATGTCAAAGCCGGGCGAGCCGAGCTGGACATCACCGTGGGGCGAAGGTCGCCCGGGCTGGCATATCGAATGTTCTGCCATGAACTGCAAACAGCTCGGCGCGCATTTCGACATTCACGGCGGCGGTTCTGATCTGATGTTCCCGCACCATGAAAACGAAATTGCACAGTCAAGCTGCGCACATGACGGTCCGTATGTGAATACCTGGATGCACTCCGGTATGGTGATGATTGATCGTGAAAAAATGTCCAAATCGCTGGATAACTTCTTTACGGTGCGCGACGTGCTGAAATATTACGATGCTGAAAGTGTGCGCTATTTCCTGATGTCGGGTCATTACCGCAGCCAGCTGAATTACAGCGAAGAGAATCTGAAACTGGCGCGTACCTCAATGGAGCGTCTTTACACCGCGCTGCGCGGGACCGATGCTGCTGCAACGCCAGCCGGTGGTGAGGCTTTCGTTGCGCGTTTCCGTGCGGCTATGGACGACGATTTCAATACGCCGGAAGCTTATTCTGTGCTGTTCGATATGGCGCGTGACATCAACCGCCTGAAAGCGGAAGACCTGTCTGCGGCAAACGGACTGGCCGCCGAACTGCGCCAGCTGGCGGGTGTACTTGGCCTGCTGGAACAGGATCCGGAGCAGTTCCTCAAGTCCGGCGCACAGGCGGATAATGACGACGAAGTGGCTGAAATCGAAGCGTTGATCAAACAACGTAACGATGCCCGTGCCAGCAAAGACTGGGGCATGGCGGACAAAGCGCGTGATCGTCTCAATGAAATGGGTATCGTGTTAGAAGATGGCGCTGCCGGAACCACCTGGCGCCGCAAGTAATCTCCTTCATACCTGAAGCTGCAGCAGTGCGGGTTTGCCGCCTTGCTGCAACTCCAGTTATTTTGGAGAGGCGTGATCTCAACAGCCTCCTTTTTGGAGGCTTTTTTATAAGGATTACCCTGTGACCCGAATGCTTCTGACGTATCAGCCTCCGTATGACTGGCAATGGATGACGACTTTTCTCGGCGTACGTGCGTTGCAGGGCGTCGAACAGCAGGACGGCGAATATTATCAGCGCACGCTGGCAGTGATGCACAATGGTGAACGGCTGACAGGCTGGTTGCGGCTGCGTCCGTTGCCTGAGCAACATGGCGTTGAGCTGGAAGTGTCGGCGTCGCTCTCGCCGGTCACGGAAAAAGTGGCGGCACAGGTGCGGCGTTTGCTGGATCTGGATGCGCAGCCGATGCTGATCGCCGGCGGTCTGGGGACGCTGGCGGAAAACGCCGTGGGATTACGTCTGCCGGGCTGTATCAACCGTTTTGAGCTGACGGTTCGCGCCATTCTCGGACAACTGGTGAGCGTGAAAATGGCGGCGACACTGGCGACGCGGCTGACCGAAAAATGGGGAGACTCTGTGTGTACGCCGTTTGTGGCACTGACCCATTTGTTTCCATCTGCGGCTACGATCGGGCAGTTAACGGTGGATGATTTACGGGGCATCGGTGTGCAGGGCAAGCGTGCGGCATGTCTGATTAATCTTGCACAGGCGGTGGAGGAGGGTCGTTTGCCGCTGGATGGCATCACCGATGTGCAGGACGGAATAAAACAACTGCTGGCAATGCCGGGGATTGGCAACTGGACCGCCAGTTATATCGCCATGCGCGCCTGGTCTGCGCCTGATGTTTTTCTCGGGGGCGATTATCTGATTAAGCAACGCTTTCCGGGAATGACGCCGGCGAAAATTGCCCGCTATGCCGAAATCTGGAAACCCTGGCGTACTTATGCCACGCTACATTTATGGTTCAATCACGACTGGCAGCCGGATATGCCCTAGTCGGGTTCCAATGTTACCCTTGTGCACCAGACTGAGGATTTTCAGGCGGTGTTTCGCCGCTGGTGTACGCGATGGCGTTTTTTTGCTCCGGTTCATATTTATAAACCCGCCCGCGTCCGTTGTGTTTGGCGATATAGCAGGCCATATCCGCCTGCGCCATGTATTCGCTGCCGGTTACGTTAGCATCGTTTATTTGCGTCATCCCAGCGCTGGCTCCGATCCGGTAGCCATTTCCTTCCCAAATAAAGTAAAAATTATTGATTTTATCCACCAGATGCTGAAGCGTTATCAACCCCTGTTCCTGGGGACAATCAAATAAAATCAGCGCAAATTCATCGCCACCCAGCCGCGCCAGCCTGTCACTGTTGCGGATATTCTCCTGCATCAGGGTGCTTAACTGACGCAGCAGTTCATCCCCGGCGGCATGCCCTGCCGTGTCGTTAATCGCCTTAAAATGATCCAGATCGATAAACGCCAGCACATGAGACTGACGTTGTGTTGCCGTCACATTGAGCGCTTTTTTCAGGCTCGATTCGAAGCTGCCACGATTCGATAACCCGGTGAGTAAATCGTGAGAGGCGCTGTAACTGAGTTTGCGCATCAGTTCGCGGGATTTACTGACATCCTGTAGTACCAGCACAATGCCAATCGGTTCGTCTTTCAATGTACGCAGCGGCGACACGGCCAGCTGAACGTCAAACAAAGCAGTATGCTGTCCGTGCAGAACCAGGGAACGCTCAACCGAAGAGTGCAGGTTTTCATTGATATCAAACTGCAAAAGGTTATCGATAAGCGGCCCTCCCGCCCCTTTGCTGATAAGCACAATGCGGCTCACCGGTTGTCCCTGTGCCTGCTGTTCTGTCCAGCCGGTCATTTTCTCGGCCACCGGATTCATGAAAGTAATATTCATGTTACGGTCAGTTGAGATCACGGCTTCATTGATAGAATTGAGCGTGATATGCAGCAGTTCTTTTTCTTCATGCAGCGCTTCCGAAAGGCGCTTATTGGTCACTTCGGTGTGTTTAAGTTCGTTGATATCTTCAATCTGAGAAATGAAATACAGCGGATTATGGTGTTCATCACGCACCAGCGATACGGCGAGCAGTGTCCAGATAATTTCCCCGCTGCGGCGCATATAGCGCTTCTCCAGAGTGTAGCTCTGGATTTCATCGTTAAGCAGTTGCTGCAGTAGCATCAGGTCTTTGCCCAAATCGTCATGATAGGTAATTTCCTGGAACGTCAGGGTCGTCAGATACTCCGCCTCATAACCCAGCAACTGACATAACGCTTTGTTTACCTGCAACAGTTTGCCTTCCGGAGATACCAGCGTCATACCAATCGCTGAATATTCCATGGCATTTCTGAAGCGATTTTCACTCTGCGTGATGTGAGATTTTTCAGCGCGCAGCGCATGCATCGCCATCGCCATGGCATTCGCAGGCATCAGAATCAGTAACAGCGGCAGAAAAATTAACCCCTGGGGGACCTGAATCGACAGTCGCGGCTGAACAGAAATAATGCCGCTGGTATGCAGTAACGCAATCATCAGGGTCACTGCCAGGAAAATAATGAACGCTTCAATCCGGGGTAAACGAATGGCGCACCACAGCAGGGGAATGGTGATAAATGCGAAAGTGTAAGGCAGCCATTTCAGCGCAAGATAACCGGCGGCCAGGGTCAGGATTAACGTCAGAAGTAGCCCGAACAGACGTCGTGAAGTGAGCAGTTTAGACAGATAGCCGCGCTGGTAGATTAGCCCCAGTGGTGTGAGAGCGAGGATCGCCACCGCTTCTGACATAAACCAGGTCACAAAGCGGCTTTGTAATTCCGCCGGGGTATGAGCAGGCAGAATAAACAACAGCATAATTAACGCGCCGACCAGCGGGCAGAAAATTACCGCGACGAAGAGAAATTTCATCCAGGAACCCAGCCCGGAAAGCGGATCCTGGGCTGGCAGCATTCTGCGCAACAACGCGGCGCAAAGTGCCCCTTCAATAAGATTGTTGATCAGATAAGGCAGGTAATGGAAAAAAGGGGTGCCGAGGATGGTATGTGATGCCGCGATCCCAAGCGCAGCGGACCCCAGCAGCGGGATCCAGGCGCGATAACGGTTATGGAATAAAACAGGGATCAGCAATGCCGTCGGTAGCCACATCCCGGCGAGGCTGGATGACTTCTGAATAATACTCAGGCAAGTCAGCGCCAGCAGGCAAATTGAAATGCCCAAAAGTAAGCAGGATGTCCAGTTTGCCCGATAAATCCTGCGTGAAAGCGGTTTGCTCTTTTCCACAATGAAAACCTTTTTCTGGCTGACGGAGAGTTGCAGGCAGTCGCAGTGACACTTATTTATTCCTGTTACTCTGCACCTGTCGCAAGTCGGGCTGCGACAGGAGGAATGAATATCGGAGAATCAGCGCTAATTATTAATGTAAATTCTACATTACGCTGTAATAGATAACGAATTTTCCGGCCAGAAAGCCGGAATTGATTCATCAGAGCAGGAAAATGGTGGCGAGGCCGAGGAAAATGAAAAATCCGCCGGTGTCTGTCAGCGCGGTAATCATGACACTCGAACCGACTGCCGGGTCCCGGCCAAGACGCACCATGGTCAGCGGGATCACGACGCCCATCAGTGCGGCCAGCAGCAAATTCAGTACCATCGCCAACGTCATCACGGCACCCATTTGCCAGTCACCGTAGAGCAGCCAGGTGACGACCCCCATTAATCCGCCCCACACAAGGCCGTTGATCAGCGCCACGCCCAGTTCCCTGAACATCAGGAATTTCAGATTGCCGAGCTGTACGTGGTGCAACGCCAGCCCGCGCACAATCATAGTGATGGTCTGATTACCGGTATTCCCGCCGATACCGGCAACAATGGGCATCAGCGCGGCCAGTGCAACGAGCTGTGAAATCGTGTGTTCAAACAGGCCAATCACGCGGGAAGCCACAAACGCCGTACACAGATTGATGGCCAGCCATGCCCAGCGATTACGTACAGCTTTGGTCACCGGCGAGAAAACATCTTCTTCAGGACTTAACCCCCCCATACGGCGTAAGTTGCTGTCGGTGTCGTTATTGACGAAATCAACAATTTCTTCCACCGTCAGGCGCCCCATCAGTTTTCCTTTTTTATCCACGACGGCAGCGGTGATCAGATCGTAGCGCTCGAACGCACTGGCTGCATCCTCCGCTTTATCCTCCGGTTCAAAGCTCGTGAGTTCGGTGATCATCACATCAGAAACCAGCGTATGCGGCGGGTTCAGTAAAATGGTAGTCAGCGGCAATTCGCCGATCAGCGTATTTTTCCGGTCAGTGATAAAGACTTTGTCGGTTGCCTGGGGAATTGATTTGCGTGATCGGAGAAAGCGCTGAACGGTGCCCAGTGAGACATCCGGACGAACGGTCAGTAACTCGAAATCCATAATGCGGCCAACGCATTCTTTACTGAATTTCATGACTTCACGGACTTTGTCGCGCTGGCGCGGATCCAGCGAAGTCAGTACGCGGCCAATCAGGTCGCGGGGCAGATACTCCGCCAGATAAACCTGATCATCGACATCCAGCAGTGACATGGTTTTGAGCAAATCTTTATCGCTCATTTCTTCGATCAGGCTGTCCCAGACCGTTTCTGAGACTTCCACCAGTGCTTTGCCGCGCGCAGCAGGTTCTACCAGCCGCCAAAGCGCCAGACGCTCCCGTATCGGCAAGGCTTCCAGTACGTCCGCCACGTCAGCGGCATGAAGATTTTTTACCCGCGAGGTCAGCTCGGCGGTGTTGTCCATCAGTTGTGCACGCGTGTCGTCATCGACGTCCGGTTCCTCGCCCAGAATACTGTCGGCGAGGTCATCGGTGTTCAGAAGGAGATCGAGGATCCTGCTGCGGCTTTCAGCCAGCTTCTGGCCGTAATTTTTCGGTTTTTCACCAGGCATTTGAGATCCTTAGTCCTTTGAATAACGGCAGGTTTTCAACGTTCCGGTACAGGTTTTTTCAGGAGCCGGTTCCTGTGGCCCCACAGTTTGCGTATCGGTCAGGGTTTGTTTTTGATCCTGATGATGTGAATACGCGCCGATAGCGGAGTAGACCAGACGTCCGAACAAAATAATGAAGCTTATCGCTAAAACGATTTTCGTTATTCTGATGTTGGTTTTTCGAGACATAATTTAATCGCTTAAGTAAATCGTTGCTACGGTGAAGGAATGAAGACATGCAAATGATAACGTTTACAATATATAGCACATCTAAACAGGCGGCCAGATAATCGGATTAAGAACAAAACGTGCGGTATTATCTTTTATACAACTGACAAAAACGCATCCTTTTCCTTATTCATGGGAATGATCTCATTAAATAATCTATACATTTTATTTTGTTAATCACGCGATGAATTTGTTTGAGATGAATTTCAGCCAAATCATAAAGATTGTGTTTATTGATATGCATCAAGGGATTTAAGATGGGGCACATTAGAATCCAGTCATATTTTAAAAGTGATGTCCCGACCTCCGCTGTATTCTTTTTTCTTCTGCGCTTTTTCTGTGAGATGACGTTTTTACAACGATAATTGAGGACGCGACCCGTAGCCACCGTCATCGGACTGCCAGTCTGACGTCAGTTATACTTTGAACCCTTCATTGCGGCATGAAATTCATGCACAAAACTTAGATGGACTTGATGCATAAAATTTTTTCCAGGCACAACATGCGCCATAAATGGTGGGGACTCCCCGTAATTTGTGCGCTGGTGCTGATCCCGGTGACCTCGTGGCTTTCTCCGATGATCTCCCTGCCGGATGGCCGCACTTATCTTATTTATATGCCGATGGCGACCTGTGTCGCGTTGCTGATGGTGTTTGACTGGGCTGCATTACCTGGCATCGTCCTGACGCTTTTCCTGCGTTATTACCTGCGGGTTGGGGTCGAGATGGGCATGCTGATGACGGTAATTTACTTCACCGCGCTGTCCCTGGCCTGGCTGGGTTATCGCTGGCAGGCGGGCAGCCGCTGGTCCGCACCGCTCGGGCTGATGAATCTGGCGAAGGCCCGCGTAGGCTGGTTGGTGATTTTCCTGACGTTATTTTTCGTCATTGTGCTGCAGGTTGTGATTGAAAGCGGGTTACTGCCCGGTTATCTCGGCATGGCGACACGGGATTTTGTTACGCTCAGGACGCTGGTCAATTTACAGGCATTGATCCTCGGCATTCTGCTTAACTCTCATGTGATTTATCTGGTGTTACGCATTATCCGTAAGCCGCATTATTTACGTATGATATGCATGAGGCTGCGAAAAGAGCAATCAGCGGGCGTGAGATTTGCTGAAATTGTGCTGTGGTTTACGGTTCTGGTGTTTATGGTCACGCTGCTGTGCCTGCCGGGGATGAGTGAACCGTTCATGAAGATTTTACTCAGCGATTACACGCTGACGCTACTGTTCCCGGTATTGCTGTTTGGGGCATGGCGCTACGGTTATTACTTTATCAGTATTGTCTGGACCCTCACCCTGACGGTTTTATTTCACTACTATCAGGGGTTTATTTCCGGGAACGGCTTTATTCATAATCTGGTGTTCGTCTCCGCCCTGATGCTGGTTTATACCATCACGTTGTTACTGATGGCGGCTATCGCCTCACGGCAGCGTTTGCTGATGAAAAGATCCAGTGCCGCCGCCTTGCAGGACCCGGTGTTTGGCCTGCCTAACCTGCGTGCCTTCAACCGTGATCTGGCGCGCTATCCGCGTTCCATGCTCTGTTTTATCCGCGTCTCCGATATGGATGTGTTAAGCCGTAATTACGGCATGCAGTTACGTATTCAGTTCAAACAACAACTGGCGCTCGGGCTGAAGCCTTATCTGCAGAAGGGGGAGCAGGTTTATCATTTGCCGGGTTATGATCTGGTCTTGCGGCTTAACTGCGAAGATGCGGATAAAAAACTGCAGAATTTGCATGACTATCTGGAAGATTTCCGTCTCATCTGGAACGGTTTACCGCTGCATCCCAACATTGGTTTATCTTACTGTACGGTGTATTCGCCGGTGGAACATCTGCCGGTTTTACTGGGCGAACTGAGCGGGATTGCCGAAGTTTCCCTGACCACCGGACAGCCGGAATCGAATAAAAACGATCACACTCAGGTACAACTGGAGATCAGAGAGAAGGTCGAGATGCTGCACAAAATCCAGCGGGCACTGGATGACGATCGTTTTGTGCTGATGGCGCAACCGATCTTCGGGGTACGCGGCGACAGTTATCATGAAATTCTGCTGCGCATGTCAGATGGTGCGCATGAAACGCTGATCACACCGGATAAGTTCCTGCCGGTGGTGCATGAATTTGGTTTGTCGTATCAGCTGGATATGTGGGTGCTGAAACATACGCTGATGTTTATCAATCAAAACCGTGTCCGTCTGCCAAGCCTGCGTTTTGCGGTGAATTTCACACCTTCGACGTTGTGCCGGCCGACATTTACCCGCGATTTTAAAGCACTCATGCTGGAATATGAGGTGGAACCGTTCCAGATTGTGCTGGAGGTGACTGAATCTCATCTGCTACAGAATATGAAATATGCTGACCTGGCGATGCGGGAATTACGTTCTTATGGTTGCCGCATTGCGATTGATGACTTCGGTACCGGCTATGCCAGTTATGGTCGTCTGAAGGCTATCCAGGCTGATATTCTGAAAATTGACGGCAGCTTCGTGCGCAATATGCTCACTGATTCGCTGGATGCCTACATTGTGCAGTCGATCTGTCAGGTGGCGCGCATGAAGCATTTATCGATTGTGGCGGAGTATGTAGAAACTGAAGACCAGAAAACCGCGCTGCATGCGCTGGGTGTGGATTACATGCAAGGTTATCTGGTGGGTAAACCGGAGCCGTTAAAGACACTACTTGAACTCCCGGGCGCCTGAAACTGAACGGCAGCCGGAGAAAAAAGCCCTCTGCGCATCAGATGCCAGAGGGCTTTTTTATTGCAGCGAAACGGTTAGTTTTCCGCAATGTCGTCTTCTTCCTCAAGCATCAGTTTCCAGCCTGTGACGTCATCCCAGTAACTTTGCTCTTTTTCGAAATCCAACTGAACCAGGTTATTCTGCGCCAGATATCCGGCCGGGAAACGCAGCGTCCAGTGATTATCATCGGTGGATAACCGCAGGGATTCAGGCGTTGTCGTCGACTGACGCTGGTTATTGAGCAATGCGCCTAAGCGCAGAAGCTGAATCAGCGGAATGTAGTGCTTCTTCTTGAACAAATTCAGGCGCGGCAGTTCTTCCAGCTTGATGGCTTTGCGGTGGAAACGTACCAGTGTGGCCAGCAGCGTTTGCTGTTCCTGGTTGAACCCCGGCAAGTTAGTATTTTGCAAAATATACGAGGAATGACGGTGCATGCCGGTGTGGTTAATACTCAGACCGACCTCATGCAACATGGCGCTGAATTTCAACAGTGATTCCAGCTGCGGCTGCACCAGCTTGGTATTTTGCGCCAGCCATTGTGCATACAATTGCTCGGTCGTATCCAGCACGCGGCGAGCCTGTTCCCGATCAATGTTATAATGCTCAGCCAGGCTTTTCGCGGTACGGGTACGGATATCCTGATGACGGAAGCGGCCTTCCATTTCATACAGCACTCCTTCACGCAGCGCACCGTCCGAAAGACGCAGCTCTTTGACCGCCAGCGCATCAAATACGCCGCGCAGAATGGCCAGACCCGGTACAAAAACCGATTGCCTGTCTTCCGATAAACCCGGTAAATCCAGTGCGCTGAAATGCTTGAAGTTCAGTACTGCTTCGGTCAGCATTTCCAGCCGTTCAGGGGTAATTAAGCCGTCTTTCTCGCCCATGGCGACCAGGACTTCATGTGCTGCTTTAATACTGCCGGATGCACCCAAAGCATACTGCCAGCCTTGCAGCCTGTATTGCCACGCCAGAGTTTCCAGCTTTTGCGCGGCGGCAAGCTGCGCACGTTTGAAATTACTGCGACTGATTTCGCCATTGGGGAAAAACATCTGCGCAAAACTGACGCAGCCCATACGGCGGCTTTCGGCCAGCAATGGCTCGAAATCCTCTCCGATGACCAGTTCTGTTGAACCGCCACCGATATCGACTACCAGCTTGCGGCCTTTTTCAGGCTGGGTATGTTCAACACCCATAAAAATAAGTCGTGCCTCCTCCTGCCCGGAAATAATTTCAATCGGGTAGGGGATGACTTCTTTGGCGCGCTTGAGAAACTCCTCGGCATTCACTGCCTGACGCAGCGTATGCGTGCCGACGATAGTGACGTTATTTTCCGCAAACCCCTGCAGGCGTTCGGCGAATAAAGCCAGGCAATCCAGCCCGCGTTGAATGGCTTCTTCACTGAGCACATTTTTAGCGTCGAGGCCATCGGCCAGATGAACGCGTTGTTTCAGGCGTCCGAGGACCTGTAGCGCGCCGTTGACGACGCGGGCAATGACCATATGGAAACTGTTCGACCCGAGATCGATGGCCGCAATTTCCTGTGGTTTAGCATTCAGTGGGCTGCTTTTAAGGGGCATAATGGTATAACGCTCCAGGGGTTCAGGCTTGCTGACTTTGTTGTTCCAGCTCTTTGAGATATTCATAAATCGCCAGTTGCGCACGAACTTTGCGGCGATTTCCGCGTGGAACATACCGGTTGCTCAGTTCTTTATCAATCACTCTGGCTTTTACTGTGTCACTAAACAGCAGTTCAAGGATATCCAGAACGCGCTGTTTCAGACGCGGATCGAGCAGGGCAACGGCCACTTCAATACGGTAATCAATATTACGTGTCATCCAGTCGGCAGAAGACAGGAAGACTTTCGTCTCGCCGCCGTTTTCAAAGACATACACGCGATCGTGTTCCAGATAACGGTCAATGATACTGGTGACCTGAATATTTTCACTAAAACCAGGCAAATTCGGTACCAGTGAGCACATGCCGCGGATCAGCAGACGGATTTTCACCCCGACGTTTGACGCCACGTAGAGACGGTCAATCAGCCCTTTATCCACCAGGTTGTTGATTTTTAAAGTAATGCCGCCGGTACCTCCTGCCTGCACGTTGGCAATTTCACGGTCAATCAAACGGTAAAGCATGTCGCGTGAGTTTTGCGGTGACACCATCAGATGCTCGAACGACACCGGGCGGTACGGGTTTTCAATAAAGTTGAAGACACGTCGGACTTCGTTGGTGATCCTCGCATCGGCGGTGAGCAGTGAATAGTCGGTATAAAGCCGCGCTGTTTTCTCGTTAAAATTACCGGTCCCGATATGAGCATAGCGGACAATTTCATCGCCTTCCCGGCGGGAAATAAGAAAGAGTTTTGCGTGAATTTTCAGACCCGGCGCAGAGAAAATAACGTGCACACCGGCTTCCGTCAGGCGTTTCGCCCAGTGAATATTCGCTTCTTCATCAAAGCGCGCCTGCAGTTCGACGACCACCGTGACTTTCTTACCGTTGTGGGCAGCGTGGATCATCGATTCGATGATGCGGGAATCTTTCGCCACGCGGTAGATATTGATTTTTATCGACAGCACGTTCGGATCGAAAGATGCCTGACGCAACAGTTCCAGTACATGCTCAAACGTGTGGTACGGATAATACAGCAGTACGTCTTGTTCACGGATCGCCGCAAAGCCGTTGCGGAATTTGTCGAACCACAAATGGCGCAGACGGGGGAGTGGACGGTTCACCAGATTGGCTTTGCCAACATTCGGGAAGCCAATGAAATCTTTGAAATTGTGGTAACGGCCACCGGCGATCACCGAATCATAATTGGAGATACCGAGTTTACCGCGCAGCAGCTCCACCATTTCATCCGGCATATCGCGCTGGTAAACGAAACGTACCGGTTCGGCGGTCAGACGCTGTTTCAGACTCGATGACATCAGCTCCAGCAGGCTCGATTCCATTTCCGTGACCAGATCATATTCAGCATCGCGGGTCATTTTCATTGAGTACGCATTCAGCGCATCGTAATCGAAGAAGCCTTTAAAAATATCATCCAGACAATAACGCAGAATGTTATCCAGCAGAATCATTGGCTTACGGCGGCGTGGTGCTTCCGGTGGCAAGTTAACGAAACGCGGCACTTTATCGGACGGAATTTCGAGCAGCGCGTAGTGGATCTCTTCGCCGCGGATAATTTCAACCGCCAGATAGGTGTAATCGTCTTTAAGGAATTGCACCAGGTTGGTGTCGTGATTAATCAGAATCGGTGTGATGTACTGGCGCAGATGATGTTTGAAATACTGGCGCAGCCAGGCTTGCTGGTTTTCGGAAACCTGACGTTCGTTAATAAGGAAAATCTGATTACGCGCCATTTCCAGAAGCAAGTCGTTGTAAAGGCTGTCGAACTCCTGATCAATGCGCAGCACCTTGGCCTGGATTTTTTTCAGTAAATGGCGGGACGCGCCCAGAAAACCTTGTTCTTCGCTGATGAGGATCCGTCTTTTTAAATCGGCGAAACGAACTTTATAAAATTCATCCAGGTTATTGGAATAGATCCCTAAGAAACGCATCCGTTCGATCAGGGGATTGCTTTTGTCAGCCGCTTCTTGCAACACGCGCTCATTGAAGGACAGCCAGCTTAGTTCTTTCTCGATATAAAGCTTTTCCTGACCCATTTTCACTCCGTTCATTTAGCTTGCAACCTGGCCCATACAGGCAAATTTGCCTGAAAACACCGCAATATAGCTCAACATATTCTTCGTGTTGCCCGCTTTTTAAGCGGCCAGCGCAGCAGGAAGCCATCTGTGAGAGGGGCCTAGTGTCTACTATCAATATTGCGAAAGATTGACAGGAAAGTCCAACATAACAAAGGATGATTTCAGAAGAGTTTATAGCAGGGGAATTATTGCGAGAAAAAGGAGGACAAAGCCTTACATGTGAAGGAGTTCGTCTACGCTTCATACTTCAGATCGCAGGTGCGTTGGCTCCGTTTGCTGACCCGCACCACTGACTTAAATCAGTGATGCGGGATTCACCCACTTGCCGCCTTCCTGCGAACCGAATTATTTTGGGTATAAATATTGAATAATATTTACCGCGCTAAATTAAATCGCGCTGGCACCCACCAGAGATTCAGGTTTGACCTGAGCAGGCTTGGTTTTGTATTTCGCCAGGAACTGAGGCTGGAAAATACACATGCGGATGGCGCTGCGATATTCGCCGTTCACAAAAAATTCCTGTTTCAGTTCCCCTTCAAGCTCGAACCCTAATTTGCTGTAAATATGGATCGCCTTTTTGTTTTCTTTATCCACAATTAAATACAGTTTGTAGAGGTTCAACACGGAGAAGGCATAATCCATCGCCAGACGGACGGCATCACCGGCAAAGCCTTTGCCCTGATGCTGCGGGTCAATAATGATCTGAAACTCCGCGCGGCGGTGAATATGATTAATTTCCACCAATTCGACCAGGCCGACCGGTCCGCTTTCGAATTCGATAATAAAGCGGCGCTCGCTTTGGTCATGGATATGCTTGTTATACAAATCGGTCAGTTCGACGAAGGCCTCGTAAGGTTCTTCAAACCAGTAACGCATGATGCTGGCGTTATTATCAAGACGATGAACAAACGACAGGTCGTCCTTTTCCAGTGGACGTAATCTGACGCTGTTATGGCTAAACATGGGGTGTTCCTCAACTATACAAGCCGTTTTATGAGGGTAACCTTCGTAAATATAAAATCTGAAACAACCGTGGTTCAGATGAAGGTCGGCGCACAAACGACGTTTAAACGTGCACCGGGACGGGCATTATATCGGGCGAAATGTAAACAAATGTCAAATAACGGAAAATAAAAAACCGGCACGTGGCCGGTTTATAGTGAAATCATGATGTAATGGCAGATTAATCTTCCGCGTATCCACGTTCAGAAAGTGGATGGTTATCCAGCAGTGCCTGGCCGTTTTGCAGCGACAAACGTCCCTCAACAAACCAACTGACCACCAGCGGATAAATGCTGTGTTCCTGCGTTTGCACGCGGGCGATCAGATCTTCTTCGGTATCCTCAGTAAACACCGGTACCTTAGCCTGTAAAATTACCGGACCACCGTCGAGTTCTTCAGTCACGAAATGCACGGATGTCCCGTGTTCCGCATCCTGATTTTCAATGGCCTGACGGTGTGTATGCAGACCCGGATATTTTGGCAGCAGGGAAGGGTGAATGTTGATCATGCGACCGGCAAAGCGCCGGACGAATTCAGCGGTCAGAATACGCATATAACCGGCAAGTACCACCAGATCAGGCTGGTAACTTTGGATAGCATCGGCCAGCGCAACGTCAAACGCCGCACGGTCTTCATAGGCTTTAACATCCAGCGCATGCGCGGGAATATTGGCTGAACGGGCTCTTTCAAGCCCGTATGCCGCTGCTTTATTGCTGAAGACCGCACAAAGCGTTGCATTGATTCGTCCCTGCTGGCAGGCATCGATCAGGGCCTGTAAATTGCTTCCCTCGCCCGATACCAGAACCACAATCCTTTTCATTTTCCTACCCGTCATCAGTCAGTTGTTTTACTGGTTTTATTCAATAATCACGCGTTCAGCGGCATCAGAGGCTTTAATGTAGCCAATTTTCCACGCTTTTTCGCCGTTATCGTTCAGTAATGCAATCGCCTGATCGGCCAGTTCTGCAGGAAGTGCCACCAGCATGCCGACACCACAGTTAAAGGTGCGGTACATTTCATGACGGCTGACGTTACCGGCGGTTTGCAACCAGGTAAAGACATCCGGCCACTGCCAGCTTGATTCATCGATAATCACCTGCGTGTTGTCCGGCAATACGCGGGGGATATTTTCCCAGAAGCCGCCACCGGTCAGATGGACGATGCCGTGAACATCCACGTTTTCGATCAGGTTCAGGATCGATTTCACGTAAATTTTGGTCGGTGCGAGCAAATGATCAGCCAGCGGTTTGCCTGCCAGATCGGTGGTTTCCGGGTCGGTCTTGCTGACTTCCAGAATTTTGCGCACCAGAGAATAACCGTTAGAATGCGGGCCACTGGCGGCCAGACCAATCAGCACATCCCCGTCAGCCACTTTGCTGCCGTCGATGATTTCTGATTTTTCCACCACGCCCACGCAGAAGCCTGCCACGTCGTAATCTTCGCCGTGATACATGCCCGGCATTTCAGCGGTTTCACCGCCAACTAACGCACAGCCAGACTGTTTACAGCCTTCTGCGATACCCGTGATCACGCTGGCAGCCGTATCGACGTCCAGTTTGCCGGTAGCGTAATAATCGAGGAAGAACAGGGGTTCGGCGCCCTGAACGATCAAATCGTTGACGCACATCGCGACCAGGTCGATACCGATAGTATCGTGGCGTTTCAAATCCATCGCCAGACGCAGCTTGGTGCCAACGCCGTCGGTACCCGATACCAGCACGGGTTCACGATATTTTTGCGGCAGCGCGCAGAGGGCACCAAAACCGCCCAGTCCACCCATGACTTCAGGGCGGCGAGTCTGTTTTACTACACCTTTAATGCGGTCTACCAATGCGTTACCGGCATCGATATCTACGCCTGCGTCTTTATAGCTGAGAGAGGTTTTGTCGGTCACTGCGAAGTCCCCACGGCGGTTTGGGTTGGTGGTTGAAGAATAAAGCGGGGCAATTCTAACAGTGCAAGCAAACGTTTGCGAGCGCCTTATTCGATGAGGGATTTTAGGCTGTCTATACTCTAACCGGGTTAGTGATGATCCAGATCAGGCTATTTGGTATGGCGTTCAAAAAAAATGGCGTTATAATCTCGCGATTTTTTTTTGCAGCTCAACCACCTTAGGAGAATAAATAATGAAGATCGTCGAGGTGAAACACCCGCTGGTGAAACACAAGCTGGGCCTGATGCGTGAAAATGACATCAGCACGAAACGTTTTCGCGAACTGGCTTCTGAGGTGGGGAGTCTGCTGACGTATGAAGCGACTGCCGATTTAGAAACTGAAAAAGTGACGATCGAAGGCTGGAATGGCCCGGTCGAAATTGATCAAATCAAAGGCAAGAAAATTACCGTAGTGCCTATCCTGCGCGCCGGTCTGGGCATGATGGAAGGCGTACTGGAGCACGTTCCAAGCGCGCGTATCAGCGTAGTCGGCGTATACCGTGATGAAGAAACCCTGAAACCTGTGCCGTATTTCCAGAAGCTGGTTTCTAACATTGAAGAACGTCTGGCTCTGGTGGTTGATCCGATGCTGGCGACCGGGGGGTCTATGATTGCGACCATCGACCTGCTGAAAAAAGCTGGCTGCCAGAGTATTAAAGTCCTGGTGCTGGTTGCCGCACCGGAAGGGATCGCCGCTCTGGAAGCTGCGCACCCGGACGTTGAGCTGTACACCGCCTCGGTGGATCAGGGGCTCAATGATAAAGGCTACATCATCCCGGGGCTCGGTGATGCGGGCGACAAGATATTTGGTACGAAATAAGTTATTAGCCGACTGAGAAGTCGGCTTTTTTTTGCTCGTCATACTTCAGGCTGCGGATGCGTTGGCTGTGCCTGTTCACCCTGAGCGCATAATTATCTGTGCCTCCGGGGCTTACGGATTGGCCGCCTTTCTGCAACCCGAATTATGCAGAGCAAAAGGTTCTGTTTAACACAACATCACAAACACCTTTGAGAGGATCACATTCATGACCCGTCGTGTCATCGGGGTAAGCGAACGTCCGCCATTGCTGCAGACGATTCCCCTGAGTTTCCAGCATCTGTTTGCCATGTTTGGTGCCACCGTTCTGGTGCCTATTCTGTTCAAGATCAACCCGGCAACAGTGCTGCTGTTCAATGGCATAGGGACTTTGCTGTATTTATTTGTCTGTAAAGGGAAGATACCCGCCTACCTCGGCTCAAGTTTTGCGTTTATTTCTCCGGTGCTGTTGCTGTTGCCGATGGGGTATGAAGTGGCGCTGGGCGGCTTTATTGCCTGTGGTCTGTTGTTTTGTCTGGTGGCGCTGATTGTTAAGAAAGCCGGGATTGGCTGGATTAACGTGATGTTCCCTCCGGCGGCAATGGGCGCAATTGTAGCCGTTATCGGGCTGGAGCTGGCGGGTGTGGCGGCGAACATGGCGGGGTTGCTGCCTGCTGATGGCGCTGCGGTGGATTCCACCACCATTACCATTTCGCTGGTGACGCTGGCCGTGACTATTCTCGGTTCCGTATTGTTCCGCGGCTTCCTGGCGATTATCCCGATCCTGATTGGCGTGCTGGTGGGTTATGCGCTGTCGTTCTTCATGGGCGTGGTGAATGTTTCTGCCATTGAAAACGCGCACTGGTTCGCGCTGCCAACCTTCTATACGCCACGTTTTGAATGGGTCGCTATCCTCACGATCCTGCCTGCGGCGCTGGTTGTTATTGCCGAACACGTCGGGCATCTGGTTGTGACGGCAAACATTGTGAAGAAAGATTTGCTGCGTGATCCTGGCCTGCACCGTTCGATGCTGGCTAACGGCCTGTCGACCGTGTTATCCGGTTTTTTTGGTTCAACGCCAAACACCACGTATGGTGAAAATATCGGCGTCATGGCCATCACCAAGGTCTACAGTACCTGGGTGATCGGCGGCGCGGCTATCCTCGCCATTCTGCTTTCCTGTATCGGCAAACTGGCGGCGGCAATCCAGGCCGTTCCGGTGCCCGTGATGGGGGGCGTTTCTTTGCTGCTGTACGGCGTGATTGGCGCATCCGGTATCCGCGTGCTGATTGAATCGAAGGTTGATTACAACAAAGCACAGAATCTGATCCTGACGGCGGTGATCCTGATTATCGGTGTCAGCGGCGCGAAGATCCACATTGGTGCGGCAGAGCTGAAAGGTATGGCGCTGGCAACGATCGTGGGCATTTTCCTGAGTCTGTTGTTCAAAGTGATCGAGATTTTCCGTGGTGAAGAACAGATCATTGATGTTGATGATGAGCGGGAAAATCCGCCGGTCTGATCCGGGCGTTTTTAAGTCAATCCCTGGCCGGCGGGCACATAACCCGCCGGTCGGGTGCTCGGATCGCAAGCGGTTGCACCGGGCACAGTTCATTTCACCGCGGATCCTTGCTAGAATTCGGCAGTTCTTTTTTTTGACGTGACAACATCTGCGGTCATCATGCCGCTTTGGTTGAGGTGCTTCTGAATACGCCGGCACAGCTTTCCCTGCCACTTTATCTTCCCGATGATGAAACCTTTGCCAGTTTTTATCCGGGGGAAAACCCTTCTCTGCTTTCTGCCATTCAGAGCGCATTGCATCAGGAACACGGCACCTATATTTATTTCTGGTCACGCGAAGGCGGTGGCCGCAGCCATTTGCTGCATGCGGCTTGTGCTGAATTATCACAACGCGGTGAAGCGGTCGGTTATGTGCCGCTGGATAAACGCGCTTATTTTGTGCCTGAAGTCCTGGACGGTATGGAACATCTGGCGCTGGTTTGTATCGACAATATTGAAGGCATTGCCGGTGATGATGAATGGGAGGCGGCTGTTTTTCATCTCTATAACCGCATTCTTGAAACCGGTCGTACGCGCCTGTTTATTACCGGCGATCGTCCTCCGCGTCAGCTGAATCTCAGCCTGCCGGATCTGGCCTCCCGTCTGGACTGGGGACAAATCTACAAACTTCAGCCGCTTTCCGATGAAGAAAAGCTTCAGGCATTGCAGTTACGCGCTAAACTGCGCGGCTTTGAACTGCCGGAAGACGTGGGCCGTTTTCTGCTTAAGCGTCTCGACCGGGAAATGCGTACGCTGTTTATGACCCTTGATCAGCTCGATCGCGCTTCTATTACGGCGCAGCGGAAATTGACAATCCCGTTTGTGAAAGAAATTCTCGGGCTGTAACGGGAAGGAATGTCCGGGTTCGTTAGCTGAACCCGAACGGAAAGCGGGGGGTTATAAAATCTCTTTCACCTGCTCCGGCGGACGCCCTAAACGCGCCTTGCCGTTGGCTACCACAATCGGACGTTCAATCAGCCGCGGGTGATCAGCCATTGCCTGTAAAAGCGCGTCCTCGCTCAGATGAGCATCCTTCAGATTCATGTCCTTGTAAATTTGCTCGCCCTTACGCATCAGTTCGCGTGCTGAGCTAAAGCCCAGCAGCCCGAGCAGTTCCTTAAGCTTATCCACAGACGGCTGCGTTTCCAGATATAAAATCACTTCCGGTTCAATGCCTTCTGCTTCCAGCAATTTCAGGGTTTCGCGGCTCTTTGAACATGCCGGATTATGATAGATTGCGACATCGTGTTGCATAAGATTTCCTCCATTCTGGCCCTGGGATCAGCCTTTCTGATACTGACGGAACCGTTGCTGTAACTGACGAAGCTGATCGATTCGTGCATCGTAACGGGCCTGTTCCAGACTGCCTAATTTTTGTAATGCGCTGGCATTGCTCAGCATCTCAATCGCCTGATCCAGACGTCCGATTAACGCCATGCTTTCTGCCCGGGCAGCCAGTTCCTGCGCGCGCAGCCCTTGCGCCGCCGCGGCCTGAGATAATAAATCCCAGCCATTGGGATCACCCGGATAATTGAAAGTATAGCGGTTGAGGATTTTCATGGCATTGGCCGGTTTCGCGCCTTCGAGATAAGCGTTGGCCAGGTTGAGTTGCAGCACGGCGTTGGAACTACTGGCCGCACCGGCCTGTTCCAGACGCGCAATCGCCTGCGGTGCACGTTTGCTGTCGATATCATTATCGGTGGCTAAATCCAGCAACCATTCATTGCCCGGATACTGTATCAGCAACTGATCCAGTAAGGTCCGTGCCTGATCATTCTTCTTGGCTTTGTAAAATTGCAATGCACGGCCATATTTTGCCGCCAGTTGTTCACGGATATTGCCGTTACTCAGTTTTTGCAGATAGTCATCTGACAACGGGAAACTCTCGGAACCGTACATGCCCAAAATGCGCACTTTTGCCATCAGATAATCTTGTGAGGATTGCACAATCGGGTGCGGCATCTGGTTGGCGCGGTTACGGATATCGGCCAGGCGGCTGTCGGGAAGGGGGTGGGTCAGCAGCATTTCCGGAGGACGGGTCGAGTAACTTGCCTGATCCGCCAGTTTTTGCAGGAAGGCTGGCATAGCCTGCGGATCAAAACCGGAACGCTGTAAGACCTGAATGCCGATACGGTCAGCTTCCTGCTCATTGCCCTGGGTGAAACTGATCATGCCCTGTTGCGTGCCGGCCAGGGTACCGGTCAGTGCCGCCATGCCCATTTGCGGGCTGGCCATCGCCAGAAGAATCGACCCCAGCGCGCCCACCCAGGTGAGCGGGGCGTTACGTTGCTGGTCTTCCATCGCACGCGCCAGATGGCGCTGGGTTACGTGGGAAATTTCGTGCGCCATGACGGAGGCCAGCTGGCTCTCGTTATCGGTGTAGCGGAACAGCGAAGAGTGAAGCACAACATTGCCGCCAAAAAAGGCAAAGGCGTTCAGCTCATCGTTATTAACGATGAAAAAATGGAACGGGGTGCGTACGGAATAGGCATGCGCCACCAGCCGTTGCCCCAGTTCGTTGATATACTGATTGAGCAGCGGATCGTTAATCAGCGGCGTGCTGGCGCGCATCTGACGGACATAAAAATCGCCCATCTGTAATTCCTGATTAATACTGAGCGTGCCGCCTGCGGTAGTGCCGATGTCCGGTAACTGGTCGCTCACCGGCGGAGCTAAGGGCGAGTTAATGCTTTTTGCGGGACCCGCGGGAGTTGACCAGAATGAACTGTCATCTGCACCGGCGGGCAGTATGGAACCCGCGAGCAGGCTACCCAGACACAGGGCAATCACTCTTTTTTTCAACCGCATAACCATAAACATTTGCTTCCCAATAAGTTAACCGCGATACCGATGAGCTTTACGAGCCTTTCTTTCGCGAACAGTCAGCCAGACTGTTATTTTCTTGCGCTTTTCTCTGCGCCGGTCTCTATAGTAGCTATCCGCGTGAGAGTTTAAAACACTCCGAAGCTACAGTTGTGTGACAACGAACTTTTTAAATAGTTACTTGTGTCTGAGCGCGCAGGGAACGAACAGCGCGCATATGCCGGACCCGAAATTACAGGAGCGTTTTCTTGATGTTGGATATGTTATTACAGTGGTATCGCCGTCGCTTTACGGATCCGCAGGCTATCGCACTGCTGGCTATTCTGGTCGCAGGTTTCTGCATTCTCTATTTCCTCAATGGCATCCTAGCGCCGCTTCTGGTGGCGATGGTGCTCGCCTATTTGCTGGAGTGGCCGACAGTGCGTCTGCAACATGTCGGGCTTTCCCGCACACTGTCGGTGAGCGTGGTGCTGATTATTTTCGCCGGTATTTTACTGCTCGGTATGTTTGTCATTGCGCCGGTGACCTGGCAGCAGGGCGTGAACCTGATGACTGATTTACCGAGCATGCTGAACCGCTTCTATGATTTCGCCGCGACATTGCCGAAACGTTATCCTGCGCTGGTGGATGCGGGCATCATCGACATGATGGCAGAAAATATGCGCAGCAAATTATCCGGTCTGGGTGAATCAGTGGTGAAATATTCACTGGCCTCGCTGGTCGGTTTACTGACGCTGGCGATTTACCTGATTCTGGTACCGATGATGGTCTTCTTCCTGCTTAAAGATAAAGAGCAGATGCTGAATGCCGTGCGTCGCATACTGCCACGCGATCGTGGACTGGCCGGACAGGTCTGGGTGGAGATGAATCAGCAGGTCACCAACTATATCCGCGGCAAAGTGCTCGAGATGATTATCGTCGGTGTGGCCACTTATCTGGTGTTTTGGTGATGGATCTGCATTATTCGCTGCTGCTGGCGGTGCTGGTCGGTGTATCGGTTCTGATTCCGTATATCGGCGCAATGCTGGTGACTATTCCGGTGGTCATTGTCGCGATGTTCCAGTGGGGACTGGGCGCGGATTTCTGGACGCTTTTTGTCGCCTATCTGGTGGTACAGGGTCTGGACGGGAATGTGATTGTGCCGTTGTTGTTCTCAGAAGCTGTTAATCTGCATCCGCTGGTGATTATTCTTTCTGTCGTGGTGTTTGGCGGTTTGTGGGGATTCTGGGGGGTATTCTTTGCAATACCGCTGGCGACGCTGGTCAAAGCTGTGGTTCACGTCTGGCCGGATGAATCACTGAACGAAACCCGGTGATTTATTATGCTGAGCGTATCCAATAAAAAAAAGCGCGTCTGCGCTTTTTTTGTATCCACACTCTGACCGTTTCGGTTATTTACCGTTCAGGTAGGCCATCACGATGTCATGGTGATTAGTGGTTTTGAAATCGTCGAACACTTTCTCGACTTTGCCATTGCCATCGAGCAGGAAGCTGATGCGATGAATGCCATCGTAGGTTTTACCCATAAAGGATTTTTCACCCCAGACGCCAAACTGTTCACAGACCTGATGATCTTCATCGGACAGCAAAGTGAAGTTCAGCAGTTCTTTCTCAGCAAAACGCGACAGCTTTTCCGGCTTATCGGTGCTGATCCCCAGCACTTCAACGCCGGCACTTTTTAACTGATCCATGTTATCGCGCAGTCCGCAGGCTTGTACGGTACAACCCGGGGTCATGGCTTTAGGATAGAAATAGACCAGGACTTTCTGTCCCTGGAAGTCGGCCAGATTAATTTGTTCACCGTCTTGGTCGGGCAAACTAAATTGCGGCGCAGGGTCACCGGCTTTCAGTGGGCTCATTGTCTTTCTCCATATCTCTTAGCGATTACTGCAGTTTATCTTCATTCTCAGAATAACTAACGACATTAATACTGCCTTGCGCTTTCAGTTCTGTACATAGCTGATGAAACGCCTGCTCAATAATTGCCGCATCAGTGTTGGCTGCGCTGTGCGCCGTAATTTGAATCGATAACTGCGCCGGTGTGTTGGCATCTGCCGGGCGGGTTTTGGAGGCAAGTTCGGCGATATTCATCTGATGCGTATCGAACAAATCGGTAAAACGCTCGATCAGATGCGCTGAGTCTTTCACTTCCACTTTCACCCAAACCGTAGCAGGCATGGGCGGACGTTCATGTGCGCTGGTTCGCTTCATCACGATTAATAATTCCAGCTCTGCGCCTTTTTGCGGCAGGGTGGATTCAATCAGCGTAATCGCATTCCAGCTACCGGAAAGCAACATGATAAACGTAAACTCATCACCGAGCATCGCAAGACGGCTGTCTTCAATATTACAGCCGCAGCTGCTGACCTGGCGGGTTATGGTGTTGACGATGCCCGGGCGATCAGCACCTAACGCGGTGATCACGAGATAATGTTGTTGTGGCTGCGGCAAAATAGGTCTTCCTGTCGTGCTTGGGAGTATTCCCAAGGTAAACATAAAAAAAACCGCCGGACAAGCGGTTACCGCTCGTTGATTGCTTGCTTTTGCAGGGGTGTCAAAAGTACCATGAGTGACCTGTTTGTGGAGGGGAAGGTCAATGTTTACGGGAAGTATTGTTGCACTGGTTACGCCGATGGACACCAAAGGTGCTGTCGATCGCGCGAGTCTGAAAAAACTGATTGATTATCATGTGTCCAGTGGTACTGCGGCGATCGTTTCCGTTGGCACGACCGGCGAGTCGGCCACGTTGAGCCATGAAGAGCACGGTGACGTGGTCTTACAGACGCTGGAACTGGCTGATGGACGCATCCCTGTTATCGCAGGTACCGGCGCAAACGCGACCGCTGAAGCGATTTCTCTTACGCAACGTTTTGAAAAAAGTGGCGTTGTTGGTTGTCTGACTGTCACCCCTTATTACAACCGTCCGACGCAGGAAGGTCTGTATCAGCACTTCAAGGCCATCGCTGAAAATACCTCTCTGCCGCAAATTCTCTACAACGTGCCTTCACGTACCGGCTGCGATATGTTGCCGCAGACCATCGCGCGTTTAGCAAAATTGAAGAATATTGTTGCTGTTAAAGAAGCAACAGGGAACTTAAGTCGCGTTAGTCAGATCCAAGTGCTGGTTGATGATGAAGATTTCATTCTGCTGAGCGGCGATGACGCCAGCGGTCTGGACTTTATGCAACTCGGTGGTAAGGGTGTTATTTCCGTCACGGCTAACGTAGCTGCCCGTGAGATGGCACAACTTTGTGAGCTGGCCGCCTTAGGCAACTTTGCCGAAGCGCGTCGCCTGAATCAGCGCCTGATGCCTTTGCATCAGAATTTGTTTGTAGAAGCAAACCCAATCCCGGTGAAATGGGCCTGTAAGGCACTGGGTTTGATGGCAACCGATACGATGCGTCTGCCTATGACGCCGTTAACAGATGCTGCCCGTCCGGTCGTGGAAGAAGCATTAAAAAGCGCCGGTTTGCTGTAACTCTTAGGAAGATTTGATGGCCTCTTTATTTGACAAGAACAGTTTCCAGATGACCCGATTGCAGAAAACGGCCGTGGCGAAAGTGGTCGGGGTTTCCCTGATCATGCTGCTGGCTGCCTGTTCAAGTGATCAACGTTACAAACGCCAGGTGAGTGGCGATGAAGCCTACCTGGATGCGTCAGGTTTGCATGAGCTGAAAGCGCCGGTCGGGATGATTCTGCCTGTGCAGAACGGAACATACGAGGTTCAGGCAGGCTCAATGCAGGGCGCGGTGGGCAAACAGCTCGACATCCGTCCTCCTTCCCAGCCACTGGCGCTGCTGAATGGTTCTCAGACGCAGTTCTCTGGTGACAGCAGTACCGTATTGTTGGAAAACACCGCGCAGAACCGTGACCTGTGGAATAACGTCGTGAAAGCCGTTGAGCAAAATAACTTCAAAATTGCCAACCGTGATGACGCTAACCAGACGCTCACCACTGATTTCATTGACTGGAATCGTGCGGATGAAGACTTCCAGTATCAGGGACGTTATCAGGTTAGCGTGAAACAGCAGAGCTACCAGTTAGCGCTGACGGTGAAAACGCTTGAGCTGAAACAACAGGATAAAGCTGTGACGTCTTCCGCTGAAATCCAGCGTTACAACAGCCAGATGATGAACTCCATCACGGCGAGTCTGGATAAAGTGCAGCAGGATACGCAGGCGCGTCTCGACAACCGTCGTGTTGGTGAGATTGACGTTCAGAGCGGCGCAGATGATACCGGCCTGCCGGTGCTGATTGTCCGTGAGAACTACGGTGTTGTGTGGGATCGCCTGCCAAATGCCCTGGCAAAAGCTGGCATGAAAGTGACCGACAGCAGCCGTCCGCAAGGCACATTGTCTGTGACCTACAAACCGCTGAATGACGATGCATGGCAGACACTGGGTGCGAAAGATCCGGGCCTGACTTCCGGTGATTACAAACTTCAGGTTGGCGATCTCGACAACCGCAGCAGCTTGCAGTTCCTTGATCCGAAAGGACATGCTCTCAGCCAGTCGCAGAACGATGCGATGGTGGCGGTCATGCAGGCCGCGTTTAGCCAGAGCAGCGCAAAATAATACCAAGGGGCTCCGGCCCCTTTTTACATCTGTTTTTTCCACTGGAGTAAGTAAAGATGCAAAAGTTAGCTGAGTTGTATCGCGGCAAGGCGAAAACCGTCTACACCACCGAAAACCCGGACCTTCTGGTACTGGAGTTCCGTAACGATACGTCAGCACTGGATGGTCAGCGTATTGAGCAGTTCGACCGTAAAGGTATGGTTAACAATAAATTTAACCATTTCATCATGGCTAAGCTGGAAGAAGCCGGTATTCCAACCCAAATGGAACGCCTGCTGTCTGACACCGAAGTGCTGGTGAAAAAACTGGATATGGTCCCGGTTGAATGCGTTATCCGTAACCGTGCTGCAGGTTCGCTGGTAAAACGTCTGGGCATTGAAGAAGGTCTGGAACTGAATCCGCCGTTGTTCGATTTGTTCCTCAAAAATGACGCCATGCATGACCCGATGGTCAACGAATCGTATTGCAAGACGTTTGGCTGGGTGAATGAAGAAAACCTCGCACGCATGAAAGAGCTGAGCTACAAAGCCAACGACGTCCTGAGCAAACTGTTTGATGACGCCGGTCTGATCCTGGTCGACTTCAAACTGGAATTCGGTCTGTTCAACGGTGAAGTGGTGCTCGGTGATGAGTTTTCTCCTGATGGCAGCCGCCTGTGGGATAAAGAAACCCTGAACAAAATGGACAAAGACCGTTACCGCCAGAGTCTGGGTGGCCTGATCGAAGCTTACGAAGAAGTCGCTCACCGTATCGGTGTGAAACTGGACTAAGCTGCGCATTATTTTTTTAGCCAGGCTGCGCAATCGTTTACGCAGTCTGCGCTGGCGCTCAACGGGGGGCGGATACCGCTTCCCGTTCTTTTATTTGCGTTTTATTTTTGTCTTCCTGCCCTGCTTTCTTTCATTTAATTCTGACTTCCCTAAAATTACGTCCCTTCGCGGATGGTATTAACCGCGTGTGCTGGCTAGTCTTACAAAAACAGTCTGGAGGTGATTATGCGTTGGCAAGGGCGTCGCGAAAGCGACAATGTAGAAGACAGACGCGGACAGGGAGCTAACAGCGGCGGTTTAGGTGGCGGAGGAATGCGCCTGCCGATCCGTGGCAAAAGCGGTATCGTGATCATCATCGTGGTGCTGGTCGCCGGGTATTACGGTATCGACCTGACGCCGCTGATTGATGGCGGTCAGTCCGGCGGCATGCAGCAACAAACACAATCACAATCCATCAGCCCGAAAGATGACGAGCAGGCAAAATTCACCTCGGTGATCCTTGCCTCGACAGAAGACACCTGGAAAGACATTTTCCAGAAGCAGGGCATGATTTATCGTGAGCCCAAACTGGTGATGTATCGCGGCGCGACCCGCACCGGGTGTGGTACCGGCCAGTCGGTAATGGGCCCGTTCTATTGCCCGGCGGACAGCACGGTCTATATCGACCTGTCTTTTTATCAGGAATTACAGGACAAGCTCGGGGCGGGGGGGGATTTTGCACAGGGCTACGTTGTGGCGCATGAAGTCGGCCATCACGTGCAGAATCTGCTGGGCACTGAACGCAAGGTTCGCCAGTTGCAACAGGGCGCATCGCAGGCTGTGGTAAACCAGCTATCGGTAAAAATGGAATTACAGGCTGACTGTTATGCCGGTGTCTGGGGACATGCGATGCAGCAGCAAAACGTTCTCGAAGAGGGTGACCTGCAAGAAGCGCTGGATGCCGCACAGGCCATCGGCGATGACCGGCTGCAACAGCAAAGTCAGGGGCGCGTGGTGCCGGACAGCTTTACCCACGGGACTTCCCGGCAGCGTTATACCTGGTTCAAACGCGGGTTTGATACCGGTAATCCTGACCAGTGTAATACCTTTGCCAGCCGCTGATTATGTGGCAGGAAGCGCTGGTTTGCTGCTAAAAACTGTTTAATAATCAGTGACTGATCCGGAGAGGTCTGCGGATCTCTCTTTCATTTTCATGTTGACCCGCTGGGAACGCCATGGCTTTTCTCGATCCAACGCTATTGATCTTACTTGTCTTCGCCGGTCTGGGCATTATCAGCCATAACAGCGCCGTCACCATCGCCATGTTTTTCCTCCTCACGGTGCGCATCACGCCGCTGAACAGCTTTTTTCCGTGGATAGAAAAATACGGTCTGACTCTCGGTATTATTATTCTCACCATTGGGGTAATGGCACCGATTGCCAGCGGAAAAATCAGCGCCAGTACCGTTGTACATTCTTTCCTCCACTGGAAATCCATCGTTGCCATTCTGGTTGGTGTGCTGGTGTCGTGGCTGGGCGGGCGTGGCCTGACGCTGATGGGCACGCAGCCGCATCTGGTGGCTGGCCTGTTAGTGGGCACCGTGCTGGGGGTGGCGTTATTTAAAGGCGTGCCGGTCGGGCCGCTGATTGCTGCCGGTCTGTTATCGATGATTATCGGGAAAACCTGAGATGTCTGCCACTTTGCTACAGCAACAGATGCAGCGGCTGGGCGTCCGGCGTTTGCTGGTGTTCAGTGGCGCAACGCAGTGGTGTGAGCAACAGGCGATTCTGTTTTCTGCACAAAGTGTGGGTGACTGGCTCTGGCTGAGCGATTCACCGCCTGACGGCGTCACTTCCTGTCCGCCTTCAGCGGCACATACGTTGCTCGGGCAGGATATTTTTCACGGTGTGTTTGATGCGCGTTATGGTCTGAATGTCGAGGCACTGGCGGCGTTTTCAGGCACATTAAAAGCCGGAAGCTGGCTGATTCTGCTGATACCGGAATGGCATTCCTGGCCTGACACGCCGGACGCGGACAGCCTGCGCTGGAGCGAGCAACCCCGGCCAATCCCCACTCCGCGTTTTATACGTCGTTTCCGGTCTTTCCTTGAGCAAGACTCTGGCATTACGATTTGCCGGCAGGGTCAGCCTTTAACTATTGCTCCTCTGCCTGCCGCACCCGACTGGCTGTCACCCGACGGCCAGCCGACCTCTGAGCAGTCCCAGATTTTAAAACAACTGATGCAGGCTCAGTCCGGCGTGTGGGTGCTGACCGCGCCGCGCGGGCGGGGGAAATCGACACTGGCGGGAATGCTGGTCAAACACTGGCCGGGTACCTGCCGGGTAACCGCACCGGCTAAAGCCTCTGCCAGCCAGATCCTTAATCAGCAAACAGACTCTGCCCGCTTTATCGCACCTGATGCATTGCTTGCCTTATGTCGCGAAGGCGCGGTAACCGGCGTTGACTGGCTGATCATCGATGAAGCTGCCGCCATTCCGGCCCCGATGCTGTCGGAAATTATCGCGGCTTTTCCGCGCGTGTTGCTCACCACCACGGTTCAGGGATATGAAGGCACCGGACGCGGATTCTTACTCAAATTCTGTGCGTCTTTGCCGCAGTGGCATGACCTGCGTCTGAACGCACCCATCCGCTGGTCATCATCCGACACGCTTGAGCCGTTCATTAGCCAGTTATTGCTGTTTGAGGAGCATCTGCCGGTGGCCGGTGAGGCGCGCGGTACATCAGAAATTTTTCCGATTCATGCTGACGACTGGCTGAATGAACCGGTGCTGTTAGAGGATTTCTACGGCCTGCTGACCAGCGCACATTACCGCACGTCGCCGCTGGATCTGCGGCGTCTGCTGGATGCGCCGGGCATGACGTTCAGCGCCTCACGGCACAACAATACGCTGACCGGCGCGTTATGGCTGGTGGATGAGGGCGGCCTTAGCGCAGCGCTGGCGCAGGAAGTCTGGGCCGGAAGACGGCGTCCGCGCGGGAATCTGGTGGCGCAGTCGCTTGCCGCGCACGCAGGGTTCCCGGAGGCTGCCGTCATGCGTTCACGGCGCATCAGCCGGATTGCCGTGCACCCGTTATTCCGTCGTCAGGGGATTGCCCGTCATTTATTGTTGGCGCAGAAACGGCAGGCTCAGCAGGCGGGGCTGGATTTTCTGTCGGTCAGTTTTGGTTATACCACGGAGCTGGCTGCTCTGTGGCAGCAGACCGGATTCCGGCTGGTACGCGTGAGTATGCACAAAGAAGCCAGCAGCGGGTGTTATGCTGCGATGGCGATATTACCGCTGAGCGCGGCGGGGCAGGCACTGGCGGACAACGCCGTGCATCAGCTTCAGCGGGACTGGCGCTGGCTGGCACCTCAGGTGGATTTAACTCTGCCGCTCAATATCGCTGCAGATACACAACCCGATGACGCCGACTGGCGCGAGCTGAGCGGATTTGCCTTCGCCCATCGTCCGCTGGAAAGCAGTTTACCTGCGCTCAGCCGTGTTTTGCTGCACAGTGATTTGCCGCTGACGGCGTTGCGTGCGTATTTGCAGCAAGGGAAAAGCGTGGCGGACATCGTACAACACTTGCGGCTTTCCGGGCGCAAAGCGCTGGTTTCGCGCTGGCGTGAGGAAACGCAGCAGATACTGAAAGAGGCGGGTATGGGCGGATAAGCCCCCGCTTTCATTGCAATAAATGGAAAGACTCGTTCAATAAAACCCGATTTCACTGACCGGCAGGCGGCGTATAGTGAACCCATTATTCGACAACGGGAGAGAGCAATGAGCTCAGAACAGATCATCGTCCGGCAGCCGGAGGAAAGGGCTAATCAGCTGATTTTATTGTTTCATGGCGTAGGCGATAATCCGATTTCAATGGGGGAAATCGGTAAATTTTTCGCTGTTTCATTTCCGCAGGCGCAGGTGATCAGCGTCGGCAGTCCGGATATCTGTGATTTTGGCCGGGGCTTCCAGTGGTTCTCAGTTCAGGGTGTGACTGAGCAAAACCGTCAGCCGCGTGTCGATGCCGCAATGCCAGTTTTTGTGCAGATTGTGCGTGACTGGCAGCAAAAAACCGGTGTCCCGCCGGAACACACCACATTAGTCGGTTTCTCGCAGGGCACCATCATGGCGCTGGAATCAACGAAAGTAGAAGAGCATCTGGCGTCGCGTATTATCGCGTTCAGCGGACGTTTCTCAACGCTTCCGGAAAAACCGATTGCCGCCGGTACGGTCGTGCATTTCATTCATGGGGAGCAGGATCCGGTGATTAATCCGTTCCAGTCGAAAAGTGCGGCAGAACGTCTGAAATCATTAGGTTGTGAATGTACGCTCAATCTTCAGCCGGGCATGGGCCACGGGCTGGATTCGCATATGATCAATACCGCCATCGCGCATTTGAAAAACTACGAGCCGAAATCACATCAGCATTAATTTTTCGCGACTTTAATAAAAAATGCCCCCGGCTGTATCACAACCGGGGGCGTTTTTTTATGGCTGACTGAGGG
>NZ_JAFMOS010000578.1 GCF_019049755.1 Rahnella perminowiae | reverse complement strand
TCAATACTCCCTCCGTTACTGAATTTTCAGGCTGTACAAAAATTGACGCTAATTTGACTTAGGGGTAGTTTAATTCCACTGCGAAAGCAGCAGGTTAGCCAGCATGTTTCGCGCTGGCTCTCTCTTTAAAATGGAGTTTAAAACTATGGCTATTCCAGCTTATCTATGGCTCAAAGACGACGGCGGCGCGGACATTCGCGGCTCTGTCGACGTTGCGGGCCGTGAAGGCAGTATCGAGATCCACGGCCTGCATCATGGCGTCAGTATTCAAACCGACAACGCCACGGGAAAGGCTACAGCGACCCGCGAACACGCCCCTTATCTTTTCAGCAAAGAGATCGACGCTTCCAGCCCCTATCTGTACAAGGCCGTAACCACAGGCCAGAAACTGAAATCCGCTGAGGTTAAATTTTATCGCATTAATGACGCGGGTCAGGAAGTGGAATACTTCAGCGCCATGATGGAGAATGTAATGGTCGTAACGGTTGGGCCGATGATGTATGACGTCAAATCCCAGTACGGCGAAGCCAGAAATCATCTTGAAATGATTGAGCTTGTTTACGAAAAAATCCCCTGGCGTTATGTGGATGGAAATATTATCCACTCAGACAGCTGGAACGAACGCGCGACGGCATAAGGGATTATTACCTATGGCATGGAAATATGAGCAAAGCACAGGCAGGTTGTACTATGGCAGCGAGCAGGTCGAGACCGGCTACTCCGGTAGCCTGACTAATAAAAATAACCCTGACCGCCAGCAGGTTAAAGGGATGGGGCCGCTCCCCCGTGGTACTTATCGCATCGCGGGCCATTCTCGTTCAAAAGGCCCCGCTACCATTATTCTGGAGCAAACTTCGGGGGATTCCTTTGGCCGTTCTGCCTTCCGTATTCATGGCGAACGCAAGGACAAGCCTGCGGGATTCGCCTCTGAAGGTTGCATCATAATGTCCCCAGCGACACGCTGGCGGATAATCAGCGTAGGCGGGACGCTGGAGGTCGTAAGATGAGGCGGTTAATCCTGCTGCTTTTGTTGTCAGGTATGGCGGCCAGTTCAATGGCTGCCACCATCAACTGGCCCGACGCTTTGAAGGGAATTGCAGCCGGAGAACAGTACTGGCTTGATAAGGCCCCCGAACTCGCCAAAGTTGCGAACGTGCAGCAATCGCAAGCGCTCGAGGACGCTTTATCGTCTGCGCTGTCGAGTAACACCGAAGGCGCGCTGAAGGCTCTGGTCGTGCTGGATTCCCGGGACTGGCCTCATTTCGTTGGGACAGACCTCGTTTGCATGGGACCCATTAACAAACAATCGGCTGAGATAGAGACCTTTTATCAGCGAACCCGTCTGGCCCTGCTGGGGACGGACAAAGGAGCGACCTGTCTGTGGATCCTTGAAGCGACATACGAAGAATGGAAAGCAGACAACGCCCGCAAGGTTAAGTAATATTATCCCCTGAAGTACAAAGCCCGGTCGGCTGACCGGGCTTTCCTCACGTTTCACCCCCATTGATTTCCCGTGTTAATTCTCCTTAGTCGCTGAACCCCCTCAGCCACTTTCGCACGTCTTCAGCTCGCACAATACCCCTACTTGTTAACGTGGCTTTCGCCACCCGATATCCGCAACGGCCTGACCGATTCCCTGGCGAACGGTAGCACCTACCGGGAGTTCGTTAATAACCTGCAGCCGGTACTGGAGGCGAAAGGCTGGATAGGGAAAGGTCTGGTGGCTGACCCGGAGACCGGAGAACTCCAAGGTAAGCAGCTGACGCCGCGCCGGTTACAGACCATTTTTGACACGAATATTCAATCCAGTTACAACGCCGGACGCTATCAACAGCAGATGGCCAACGTGGTCGACCGGCCTTATCTGGAACGCGTGGCCGTGATGGACACCCACACCCGCCCGAAGCATGCTGCGCTAAACGGCTTCACGGCCCGGGCAGACGACCCGGTCTGGGAATACTTGTACACCCCTGACGGGTACGGCTGCCGCATTCGCGCCCGCTCCCAGTCCGACGTGGACAAGTACGACCTCAACGTGCAGAGCAGCGACCCGCTATTTCGCCAGCGTAATTGACTAAGCACACACAAACGCGCTGTAATCCCCGCTAGCCAGTTAAACCACAAGATGATAATGGTTAATAACGATCAATTTATTGGTATTGATCGGTGATGCCGATCAGTTGTTTTTGAGAGGTTTATCAGGTGCGGGGTTTAATGACGTTACAATCAATTCTGGACAGTCCAAAAAAGGCATTTTATAGGTCGTTAGACAGTCCAGAAATGAGCGCAAAACAGTCCAGAAAATTTCGCCGCGCTACAATTATTTGCGGTTCTTACGCATGAAATCATCCATGAAGTTCGTCAGCTTTTCGGCTGCCGGCAGCGACAGGGCGTTGTAGATAGAGGCACGGATACCGCCAATCGCGCGGTGACCCGCCAGGCCGGAAAAGCCAGCTTCATGGCTCTCTGCCAGGAATTTTTTCTCCAGGTCCGCATCAGGCAATTTAAAGGCCACGTTCATAGATGAACGGTCTGCTTTGCTGCTCCAGCCATTGTAGAAGCCGTTGCTGTTGTCGAGCATCGCGTACAACAGTTCCGCTTTATGGCGGTTGGTCTGTTCCATATTTTCCAGACCGCCAACATCGTTGAGCAACCAGCGGGTGACCAGCAGTACAACGTAAATCGCAAACACCGGCGGCGTATTGAGGTTGGAATGGGATTCAACCTGACGACGGTAGTTCAGGAATGACGGCAATTCATCTGAAGATGCTTTCACGACGGTATCGTGCACCAGTACGATGGTGACGCCTGCCGGGCCGATGTTTTTCTGTGCGTGGGCGTAGATCACGGAAAATTTGTTCGCATCGCACGGTTTGGACAGAAAATCAGAAGACATATCGCAGACACGGGGCACATCGTCGCGGCCGAGAACGCGCTGGAACTGTAATCCTTCCACCGTTTCGTTAGAGACATAATGCAGATACGGCGCATCAGGCGAGAATGCCAGCTCTTCGTCCGCAGGCAGACGGTTAAATCCGCAGGACTCACCGCTCCACAGGACTTTTACCGGCCCTTCGCGACGCGCTTCGGTGACGACTTTACTGCTCCAGTAACCGGTATCCAGATATTCGGCGGCGTGCTTCTGGCCGCGTAACAGGGTCATCGGCACCATCGAAAACTGCTGCGTTGCACCGCCCTGCAGGAACAGGATATGGAAGTCTTTCGATAACCCGAGCAGGGCCCGGATGTTGTTTTCTGTTTCCTGCACAATGGCGGCAAACCAGTCTGAACGGTGGCTGATACCCAGTATCGACAGCCCCACCTCCGGCACTTCTTTTATTGCAGCTTCAACCTGAGTGAGCACGGTTTCCGGCAATGCACCAGGTCCACCGGAGAAATTCAGAGCGTTACGTGAAATCATATTTATTCTTGTCCTTTAAACGCATCAGCAGAGATGTTGGTGTGCGCCAGGGCACGGGATAGCAGCAACTCGCGGCATGCTGTTTTAACTTTATTCATGTGGATTTGTTTGTGCGGGAACATCACTTCCAGATCCATCGCATGTACCACCATGGCCGGATCGATTTCAAACACCAGCAACCTGCCGTCCGGCGTTTCACTGCAATCAATGCCCAGATAATCAAGTTGCGTGGCGTCATAAATCGCTTGCAGCGCCTGTTGATGGCGCGTCGCAAATGCCCGGAAGTTGTTCAGAAATGCCGCTTCTTCTTCGCGTTTTTGAATGTCTTCGTACATGAAAGCGTTCACGTAATGCACCATCCAGTGGGATGAAATCGCCATATGACAGGCATAAGGCACGCCGTCGATCAACGAAATTCGGTACTTACGGAACTGGCCGTCTTTATTGCTGTAATCAATAAACTGCGACAGGAAATAATCTTCAACCTGCACGCGGGTCAGATAGTCCGCCAGTGTTTTCTGACAGGTAATTTTTTCCAGACCGTGGCCGCCGTGCGAACCGGCAGGACGCAGGATCACCGGATAGTGGCTTTCAGGCAACGCATCGTGCAGCGTGGTTTCTCCGGCGGCGACGGCTGATAAAGTGGCAAATGTCACCGCATGCGCCTGTGCAATGGCTAAACCGGGTTTGTTTTGCAACAACCGGCTGGCAGTGTGGCGCTCAGAATTCGGGATATGTTGTGGCGCATTGATAACAGGCACCGGCCAATGTTGCGTGACTTTCTCAAGTTGCTGCAACAGGAACAAATTTTCTGTGGTGGCGCTGATGCCGACCATCATTAAATCGTGCTCAGGGATCGGGGCTTCAAACGGGGCTTCTTGCGTAATGTAGTAATAAATCAGCTCGATATCGCTGTTTTCCAGCAGGCAATCCAGCGGTACGTTCGCAGAAAGCGTACCGGGCACCATCAGTATCAGTAAGCGTAATGTTGCCGGTTGTCGCGCGGCACGAAGGGTATAGACCTGCTGCATCGCCAGTGCCTGATTCTGAATAGTCAGACCCAGTTCAGTGCGTTGCAGACACAGCATGACGGTAGAAAGATTCATCCACAATACGGCGTCATCAGGGGATTGCTGCGCACGGGTGATCAGCACCTGCGCAATGTCAGACCATTCTTCGCCTGCGATGCTCATGCGTAAAAACGGAGCCAGACCCAGAAATTGCGAGGCGTCGAAGCGTTCAGGCACTGCCTGGTCCGCCCGGGAAATAGGTAATGTTTGCAAAGGACTTGCTCTCTCCATGCATCAGTTTCATGTCGCATGATAATGGCAGGAGAGAAAGTCAATCGGCGGAGAATCGCTAGATTATCCGCCGACTAATATTGATTAACGATGAGAGGCTGACGGGGCGTTACTTTTTCTTTGGCCAGTCGTCATCTTTATCCCACTCGGCATTATTGTCGCGATGCGGCGGGATTTCAGGTTTGTCTTTCAGGAACTTTTTCACATCAACGCGGTTCAGCTCTTTGATACCGCTGATGAACATGCCGACCAGAATGATCAGAACGATCCACCAGTAATCTTTAATCCACTCCATGGTGTACTCCTTAAAGGGGTGAGGGGGCGATAAATCGCGGGAAAAGGGTGTCTATTTGCCCGGCTAACCAGTCTGCGGCAGCCACGTCTTTTCCGGTCCAGGCGCTGAGTAAGACCTGCGGCGTGAGCTGTTTTTCACATTCCGCCGCCAGCGGCTGGTAGCTCAGATGCCAGGGTTCGACAGCCACGCCGCCGCGGTCTTCGGCATACGGGCGGTAAAAACCAAACTCTGCCATATGCGCTGACATCCATTGGTTCAGCGGATAAAAATACCCGTCTTGCTCATATTCCCACGGCTCCAGTTGCAGCGTTTTACCTGCCGGAAGCAATGAAGGATCATACACATCCAGATCACTGCCCCAGTGGTGACGGCTGGCGCCCGGCAGTGCAGACCAGCGTAAAATCAGCTCACAACGTTCTGCGGTCGTCAGTGCACGGATATCTACCGGCTGGCTGTTCTTATCTAATACTGGTCGTTCGCCGCGAAATTTGCCATTCCAGATGGTCAGTTGCCGATCGAAATCACGAAAGGTACTGGCCGGTTGTAAGTCAAAACCAGCCTCACGGGCTGCCTGACGCATTTTTTCAAATGCGTGTGCCGCCTCTTTCTGCAACCGGTGTGGCCCTTCACCCAGCGTCACCAGATGTGCAACGGAGCGCCCGGTCAGCATCTCGTGATCGATCATGCGACTAACTGTTCCATGATGCGCTGATACATGCGGCTGAGCACCTGCAGATCGGCGGCATGGACGCATTCATTGATCTTGTGGATAGTGGCGTTGACCGGCCCGAGTTCGACCACCTGCGCCCCCATCAGTGCGATAAAACGCCCGTCTGAAGTACCGCCGGTAGTTTGCAGTTCCGGCGTGATTTCGCTGTAATGACGCACCGCATTGACCACCGCATCCACCAGCGCACCGCGTGATGTCAGGAAGGGCTGGCCGGAAACCACCCAGTTCAGGGTGTATTGCAGGTTATGCCGGTCCAGCAGTTCTGCCACGCGCTGTTTGATAATGTCATCGGTCAGCTCGGTGCTGAACCGGAAGTTGAACTGCACATACAGTTCGCCCGGAATGACGTTGTTGCTGCCGGTGCCCGCGTTGATATTGGCGATTTGCATGCTGGTCGGCGGGAAGAATTCGTTGCCGTTATCCCACACGGTAGCGACCAGTTCGTTCAGTGCCGGCATGGCGCGGTGCACCGGATTATCTGCCAGATGCGGATACGCGACGTGTCCCTGAACGCCATGGACATGCAGATTGGCAGTCATGGAGCCACGGCGGCCATTTTTCACGATATCGCCGACGCGCGTGGTACTGGAAGGCTCACCTACCAGACAGTAATCAAGGCGTTCATTGCGCGCCATTAACGCATTCACTACTTTCACGGTGCCGTTAACGGCGCTGGCCTCTTCATCAGAAGTAATGAGAAAAGCCAGACGCCCCTGATGGCGGGGATTGGCGGCGACAAAACGCTCCGCTGCCACCACCATCGCCGCCAGGGAACCTTTCATATCTGCCGCACCGCGACCATACAACATGCCGTCGCGCAGCGTGGGCTCAAACGGGCCGGTGACCCAGAGTTTGTGATCGCCGGTCGGGACGACATCGGTATGTCCGGCAAATGCCAGCGTTTTACCTTCTCCCCGCGTTGCCCAGAAGTTCAGGGTATCGCCGAAATGCATCGGTTCAATGTGAAAACCAATGGCCCTGAGGCGGGCAATCATAATCTCCTGACAACCGGCATCATCCGGGCTGAGGGAAGGGCGGCGGATTAACTGTTGGGCTAAATCGAGAACCGGACAACTCATGTTACTTCACCTGTGCGAGGAATTGCTGATAGATTTCTGGTTTGAATCCCAGCAGGGACTGACCCTCTGCGGCCAGTAAAAATGGGCGTTTGATTACCGCAGGTTGTTCCAGCATCACGGCTTTGGCGCTGGCTTCGTTATTGCAGGCGGCGCGTGTCGTTTCATCGAGCTTACGCCAGGTTGTCCCGCGGGTATTAAGCATGGCTTCCCAGCCCTGTTTATCCAGCAGGTTTTGCAACAACGCACCATCCAGTCCTTCGACACGGTAATCATGAAACTGATAGTCAACCCCGTTTTCTTCCAGCCAGCGTCGGGCTTTTTTGACGGTATCGCAATTTTTTATGCCGTAGAGAATAAAAGAGGTTGGAGCAGAAGTCGTTGCCATAGAAAAACGTAACCTGTCAGTAAAATAAGAACTTTTCACCCGCATAAAAACGGGCGTAAGGATAGAACACATAATGAGGCAAAACGTCGGCAGGATCCAGACGGGGCGGGATTGTGATCGCGCTTAAAAAATAATGATGGAGTTTTTGCATGGTTAAAAAATAGACGTATAATGCGTTCGTCCAATCAAGGGGAGTAAAATGTTAGAACAAGAGTTAGGTCACTGGAAAGACTTTATCGACCGTATGTTGAAAGCGTAATTGCCCCACATCGTTACCGTTAAAGCAAAGAAAAGATTTATTCTCAGTGCAGCACGTCATTATAAAAAACGTTTGTTCAGGAAGATCATTACGTCCGATTTATCGACGATTCTCACAGCCAGTAAATCATTAATAAAAAAGGCGTTAATCTCTATTAACGCCTTTTTTGTTGTCCGTTATCCAGCACCGTTATTTATGTTCTGCGGGCACAGTCTCAACGATATCAGCAATCACCGGATGCACGATTTTCCCGGGAAACCGGCGGCGGATCAGGACGAAGAACAACGGCACGAAGAAAATGGCCAGAATCGTTGCGGAAATCATCCCGCCGATCACGCCAGTACCGACCGCGTGCTGGCTGCCTGAACCGGCACCCATGCTGGTTGCCATTGGCAAAACACCGAAAACAAACGCCAGCGAGGTCATCAGAATCGGACGCAGACGCATTCTTGCGGCTTCCAGGGTGGCCTCCAGTAATGCCTTCCCGCGGACATTCAGATCATTGGCAAATTCGACAATCAGAATCGCGTTCTTCGCCGACAAACCAATGATAGTCAGCATCCCGACCTGGAAATAGACATCGTTTTCCAGCCCGCGCAGCCAGGTGGCAATGACCGCCCCCAGTACCCCGAGCGGCACCACCAGCATGACGGAGAACGGAATTGACCAGCTCTCATACAACGCGGCCAGACACAAGAATACCACCAGCAGGGAAATCGCATACAGCGCCGGTGCCTGTGAGCCTGACAGCCTTTCCTGATACGACAGTCCGGTCCATTCAAGGCCAATCCCGACCGGCAATTTTGCTACCAGTTTTTCCATATCATCCATGGCGGTACCACTGCTGATACCCGCTGCCGGTTCGCCCACAATTTCCAGCGCGGAATAGCCATTATAACGTTCCAGACGTGGCGAACCGGTCAGCCATTTTGACGTCGCAAAAGCGGAGAAGGGCACCATGGTTCCGGCCGAGTTTCGCACATACCAGCGATCGATATCATCCGGCAACATGCGGTATTTTGCTGCGGCCTGCACATAGACTTTCTTCACGCGGCCACGATCAACGAAGTCATTGACGTACGTTGAACCCCACGCGGTGCTCAGCGTGCTGTTGATATCCGTAATTGCCACACCCAGAGCCTGCGCTTTCACCTGATCGATATCGATCTGCAACTGCGGACTGTCATCCAGACCGTTGTGACGCACACGGGTCAGATTGCTGTCTTTAGCGGTCATCGCCAGTAACTGATCACGTGCCGCCATCAGCGCGTCGTGGCCCAGCCCGGCGTGATCTTGTAATTCCATATCAAAGCCGGTCGCGCTGCCGAGACCATTGATGGCAGGTGGGCTGCTGGCGATAACACGGGCTTCAGTGATCTTGTTAAACGCTTTGGTTGCCCGTTCAATCAGGGCAAAGGAAGAGTCATCTGTGCCGGTACGTTCATCCCATGGCGTCAGGCGCACAAACATACGTGCGACGTTCTGCCCGTTACCACCCGGCCCTGCACCTATGGTCGAGAACACCGACAGTACGTCTTTCTTATCTTCAGTCAGAAAATACTTTTCGACCTTTTCCACGACTGTTTGGGTTTGCTGCAACGTCGAACCCGGCGGCAACTGAATCTGCACGGTGAATACCCCGCGGTCTTCCAGTGGCAGAAACGACGTGGGTAATTTGATAAACATGACCGCCAGCACCGCGACCAGTGCGGCATAACCGAGCATGTAACGCAGGCTGTTACGCAGCACCCGTGCCACGCCGTTCTCATAGCGACGGGCGTTGCGGTCAAACATCCGGTTAAACCAGCCGAAGAAGCCGCGTTTGCCGTGGTGATGCCCCTGCGTGACGGGTTTAAGAATGGTCGAACACAGCGCCGGTGTCAGTGTCAGGGCGACAAAGACTGACAGTACCATCGCCGAGACAATCGTGATGGAGAATTGGCGATAAATCGCGCCGGTGGTTCCGCCGAAGAACGCCATCGGCACGAATACCGCTGACAGCACCATCGTAATCCCGACCAGCGCACTCTGAATTTGCCCCATCGATTTTCGCGTCGCCTCTCGGGGACTGAGGCCTTCCTCGCTCATTACGCGCTCGACGTTTTCCACCACCACGATGGCGTCATCCACCAGCAAGCCGATGGCGAGCACCATCGCGAACATCGTCAGGGTATTTATGCTGTAGCCGAACTGATGCAGTACGGCGAAAGTCCCCAGTAAAACCACCGGCACGGCAATCGTCGGGATCAACGTAGCGCGGAAGTTTTGCAGGAATAAATACATCACCAAAAACACCAGCACGATAGCTTCAAACAGCGTTTTCACGACGTCCGTGATTGCCGCTTTAACAAATGGCGTGGTTTCGTAGGCAATTTCGGCTTTCAGCCCGTGCGGAAAATAGTGAGAGAGCTCATCAAGACGTGCACGAACGGCTTTGTCCGTTTGCAGTTCGTTGGCACCGGACGCCAGTTTCACGCCCATACCGGACGCAGCCTGCCCGTTATACCGGCTGAGCAGGGCATAGTTTTCCGCACCAAGACCGACAGTTGAGACGTCGCCAAGTTTAACCTGTGAGCCGTCCTGGTTTACTTTGAGCGTGATCTGACGGAACTGCTCCGGCGTCTGTAACTGCGCCTGGGCATTAATGGTGGCATTCAGCGCCTGAAAATCCACCGAAGGCGCGCCGCCGAGCTGGCCCACGGCGACCTGACTGTTTTGCGCTTTGATGGCGGTGACCACATCGGCAGTGGTCAGCTGGTAATTATTGAGTTTATCCGGATCCAGCCAGATACGCATCGCATACTGTGAGCCGTAAGCATCGATGCTGCCGACGCCGGGTACGCGGCTCAGCGGATCCTGAATATTGGAAGCCACATAATCGGCAATATCCTGTTTATCCATACTGCCGTCTGTGGACACAAACGCCACCATCATCAGGTTGGTATCACCGGTTTTTGATACCGTCACCCCTTGCGTCTGAACATCCTGTGGCAGACGTTTAAGCGCCTGTTGCAGTTGATTTTGTACCTGTTGCAGCGCTTCATTCGGATCGGTTCCGGCAGTAAAACTCAGGGTAATCTGCGATTTACCGTCGTTACTACTCTGTGAAGACATGTACATCAGATTATCGAGGCCGGTCATGTTTTGTTCAATAATCTGAGTAACAGTGTTTTCTAATGTTTGTGCTGATGCACCGGGATAGGTTGCAGAAATCCTGACGTTTGGCGGAGCCAGATCGGGATACTGCTCAACCGGCAGAAAATAGATAGCGAGTGCGCCGGATAAAGAAATGATGATCGCTAAAACCCAGGCAAAGATTGGGCGATCGATAAAAAAGTTAGCCATGCTTCAGAAACCTCGTTGTCACTCTGGCGTGAGTGACTAACATCAGCAAACAAACACAATGTCAGTAATCTGACAAAAAAATCCCCTGAGCGTCATCTTCTCAGAGGCGGTACCGTCCCGGCGGGACTGAGCAAGTGTTAGAGTGTAGTGCTACATCAGTGCACTTTACCTTCTCATCACGTATAAAACGTGGAGAAATAAAGGAGATAATGTAAAAAAAACCTCCCCGCACACAGGGTTATCTCGCAGACAGATTCGCTAAAAGCGGCTACGCTTTGACTGCCCGCTTTTTTTAGCCCCCATTCTTATGTCCATACCGGAGCCGTTCAGATGAGTTTGATGTTAAATTCGGTTTTCGCCCGTCGTCTCTACCTTTGCTGGTTGCTGGACACTGAGCAAAAACCGAACGTACCGAAACTGATGGAAATCACCGGCTGGCCACGCCGCACTTTGCAGGACGTTCTGAAAGCGCTGCCGGGCATGGGCGTTGAGCTGGAGTTTGTGCAACAAGGTGTACGCAACAATGACGGGTATTATCAGCTTTCAGGCTGGGGGCCACTGGATGCAAAGTGGATTGAACGCCATCGTGAACAATTGCTTAATGCAATTGAGCACGGCTGAATCTGGCGGGCGCGGTGTAATATCGCTATGATGTCTGGCTTCTCTCACCCCCTCTGAGCGGAGGCACGCTTTATGTCATCTGATGACAATTCATCCAGAATCGAAAACGTCCGGAACCAGTTACTGTCTGATAACTGGTATGTTCTTCGCAAATATACCTATGATTTAATCAAGCGTAATGGCGAACGCCAGCCGCAATCCCGCGAAGTGTATGACCGGGGTAATGGCGCGACGATTCTGCTTTATAACCGTCCTAAAAAAACCGTCCTGCTGATCAGACAGTTCCGTATGCCGACCTACGTCAATGGCAACCCGACCGGTATGCTGCTGGAAACCTGCGCCGGTTTGCTCGACAACGACTCGCCGGAAGATTGCATCCGTAAAGAAGCCATCGAAGAAACCGGTTTTGCGGTGGGCAAGGTAGATAAACTTTTTGAAGCCTATATGTCGCCGGGCAGCGTGACAGAAATCGTACATTTTTTCGCGGCGGAATATGATGAGTCGCAGCGTCAGAACGCCGGTGGTGGTGTGGAAGACGAGGACATTGATGTGCTGGAGGTGCCCTTTACCGAGGCACTGGCGATGATCAAAGACGGGCGCATCAAAGATGGTAAAACCATCATGTTGCTGCAATATGCGCAGATTCAGGGCTGGCTGGCGTAAAGAGGACCGGCGAAATGCATTAACGCCAAAGGCACCCGCAGGTGCCTTTGTTGTTTCAGTGCTCCATGTTTATCACGGTACTGCCTGCGTGACCTTTCATGGCAGACCACGGCAAAACTGACCATTCAGGGCCTTCGCACGAACGCATAACGCGGGCAAAGGTCGGATCAAAATACAGCCCTTTTGGCGTGAAATACCAGGCCGGGAACTGCCAGACCGACGGGTCTGAGTAATCGCAATCGTCTTCGCTTTCTTCTGTCGGTTTTTTCATTTGTTGCGGATAGGCCACTGCCAGCTGTTTTACCAGCCACGGTGCCCATTTTTTATCGCGGTACTGAGCGAAGGTATCGAAATCCACATCGTTCTTACCGGTGAGGGCGCGATCTTCAGCATTCAGATAGTGGAATGGTGCACCATCGCCCACCCAGACCACATCTTCCAGCGTCAGTGTTTCTGCAGTTTTTGCGTTCAGGTTGATCGGTGCCTCGCCAAAATCAGGATGCGCGCCACCGCAATCATAAGACGTAAACACACTGATACTGACGACCTGGTCGCTCATGTATTCAGGCGTCACTGTCTGCTGATATTCACCCTGACCAAAACGACTGGCACCCAGCATACAGGCATGCCAGCCGCTGACTTCCTGCCATAAACGGGCGCGTAGCTTCTGGTTAATGGCCGGTAAACTGGCTTCCGGATAGCCGGAGACAATCTCAAAGAAGCTGATTTTCGACTGTGGCTCAGTCCACCATTGCAGCTGATAACCCATAAAGTTTTCATTTTTACCGGCTTTCAGTTGCAGCGCGGATAAACGCAAATACTCATACGGATCGGTGTGGAACAAAGAACTGAGATAGCCGTCGTCAGTGGCTGCTGCCGGTAATTGCGCAGGCTGAAGCTTAACCGGCAGATTTTTGCCCTGCGGGTTAGTCCAGTTGCCTTGCCAGCCACCGTTTTCATCTTTGGTCAGCGTCAGTTCAGGACGCGGCGTATCGTCGAAATCATCCAGGCCTTCCTGTAATTTTAGTTCCTGACCATCCAGCACCCCGTTCAGCGGCAGATCCAGCCGGTATTTTTGATAGAAATACCGGCCGGTGACTTCGTCAGGTTTATTTAAATCGAGTTCGACAACAATACTGGTGCTACCCAGTGTGCCGGCGTACACCACCGGCGGCTCTTCAGCCAGCGCAGGCAGTGATAACAGCGTTATCATCAAAACCAATAACTTCATCCGTATCTCCCAGAGAAATGATCTTCATCCTTTCGCCATTATTGTTTGTTTTTGGCTCAGCCAGTGTACTGAAAGTTTCCCTGCGTCACCATTACGGCTTCTTGCCTGTCATGAAAAATTATTGTCTGCCGCACACCCTGCTGGCAGAGTATCTCTTTCTAAATCCGAATAAAAAATGCTGAATTGGTGGCAGAGTCTTGCCGGGGGTTACGCTATTATCAGAAAGATAATTTCGAACAGAGCTGAAACTCATAATGTGTAAATGGATAACCGCCCCTTTATGCCTGCTGGCCACAATACTGGCTTTTAGTGTGCAGGCTGAGCCGTTGCAGGCTATTTATAACGACTGGCAGGTCAGCTGTGACAACCTGAATCACTGTGTCGCGCGCAATTCGCAGGACGGGCAGGAGCTGGTCATGAAAATCACCCGCGAAGCCGGACCGGAAGGAAAATCCTCCGTCAGTATTGATTATCAGCGTAACAGTGATGAGCAGACGGCGGATGTGCCGGTTGCTAACCATTTGCAGATGAACGGCAAAACGCTGAGTTTTAATCACCGCGAATGGGATGTCAGTACAAAACATCTTTCCACCACTAACCGTCTGGTGGTGAATGATTTTATCGCCACTGTCCGCGAAGGCAGTAGCATTCAGCTGGCAGTAAAAGCCGATCCGGCTCAGCCTGTCAGGCCGGTAATCTCCCTCAAAGGCATAAAAGCCGCGCTGCTGGCGATTGATGCGCAACAAGGCCGTGTCGGCACCAAAACCGCCTGGGTTAGCCGGGGTGCAAAACCTGCCAGCAGTGTGCCGCCGATCCCGGCCACGCCGGTCATTGCGCGTTTCAGCGAACCGCATGCGTTATCTGAAACCGAGATTTCAGCCATTACACAAAATGCCGCGACCACCATTGAAAATAACGATTGCAGTCTCGACCCTTCCGAACGTGAAGTGCATATTTTCGCTTTGAGCAACGATAAAGCCCTGATGACCGTCAACTGCGATATGGGGGCATACAACCTGTATGCGCTGGGTTTCCTGGTTTCGCGACAGGCGCCTTATAAAATGGAAAATCTGACGCTGAATATGCCGTTTAAACTGGGTGAGGATGATGAGTCGCCGGAGCTTATCAACGCTGATTTCGACCCGAAAACCGGTATGCTCTCGACCTACGATAAAGGACGAGGCATCGGTGATTGTGGCGTCTCTTCGCGCTGGGTGTTTGATGGCAAACAGTTCCGGTTGGCGGCTTTTGCCTCTGAGCCCAGCTGCGATGGTTATAGCCGTGGTGGAGAATGGCCGGTATTGTGGGTGACGCAGCCGTAACGGATGCCCGGGCTTGTGCTCAGCCTGTCAATGAAAAATGCCCTGTGAGCTTTCGCTTCCAGGGCATTTTCTTTTACGTTGCAACGTCGCAGGAAAGATTATTCGGATGCTTTCACAACGACTTTATTGCTGGCGAACTCAACATTCATATCAGCAACGATTTTGCAGCGTTTACGGGTTTCGACTTTACCGTTGACCTTAACCTGGCCTTCGGCAATCACTGCTTTCGCCGTACCGCCGCTGTCACACCAGCCCATAAATTTGAGCAGATCGCACAGTTCAACGTGCGGGTGTTTTTCGAGAAAGAAAGTTTCCATGTATTCCTGACTTTTTGTGTAATGCAAATGGTTTAAGGCTTACTGGCACTGATATCGTGATATTCCTCGCATGCCTGCAAGGTATTTTGAATCAACGTCGCGACCGTCATCGGGCCTACGCCGCCCGGCACCGGTGTGATAAAGGAAGCACGCTCAGCGGCGGCATCATATTCCACATCGCCGACAACTTTACCACTTTCCAGACGGTTAATACCGACATCAATGACAATCGCGCCTGGTTTAATCCATTCGCCTGGAATAAAGCCCGGTTTACCCACAGCGACAATCACCAGATCGGCATTCTCAACATGGTGGCGCAAATTCCGGGTGAAACGGTGCGTGACGGTCGTGGTGCAACCGGCCAGCAGTAATTCCATGCTCATCGGACGGCCCACAATATTGGAAGCACCGATAACAACAGCGTTCAGCCCGAAGGTATCAATACCGTAACGCTCCAGCAGCGTCACAATGCCGCGCGGTGTACATGGGCGCAGCGTCGGTGCACGCTGACACAAACGACCGACATTATACGGATGGAAGCCATCGACATCTTTATCCGGGTGGATACGCTCCAGCACTTTAATGTTATCGATACCGGCAGGCAGGGGAAGCTGAACCAAAATGCCGTCGATGGCACTGTCGTTATTGAGTTTTTCGATCAGTTCCAGCAACTCACCTTCGGTGGTGGTGGCAGGGAGATCATAAGAACGGGAGATAAACCCGACTTCTTCACAAGAACGACGTTTGCTGGCGACATAAATCTGTGATGCCGGGTTTTCACCGACCAGCACGACAGCCAGACCTGGGGCGCGTTTTCCTTCAGCCAGTCGTTGTTGAACACGCGCCGCAACTTCGCTTCTGACTTGCTGCGCAATCGTTTTACCATCAATAATCTTTGCTGCCATCAGGGAGTAAATCCATCAATTAATAAATGCAGGGGGATAAGTCTATTTTGTCAGAAGCGGCGGACGCTGTCAGGCGTTGAATGCGAATAAGTTGTTATTCACGGCTGAAAATTTAACCTGAGACAGGGGCGGAAAAAGTGTCTATTTTAGAGCTGGCTCTTTTTAAATCATAAGGAAAGGAACAAATGACACGCAAAGTGGGGATCATCGGTGCCGGTCATGTGGGTGCTGACGTTGCATTCTCGTTGGTCACGCAGGGTTTGTGTGACGTAATAGTTTTGCTCGACGAAAACGAACCTAAAGCAGCCAGTCAGGCGCTGGAGTTGCGCGACATGGCGTCGCTGACGGCCTCACGCGTACAGGTTATTGCCAATGATTATAGCGAGCTGCATGACGCCGATGTCCTGGTGATTGCCGTTGGACCGAAAACATTGCTGCGTGAAGACCGCCTGGAAGAACTTGCTGAGACCCGCGCTGCCGTGCGCGAAGTGATCCCCCGCGTGATTGCCAGCGGCTTTGGCGGTGTGATCGTCAACATCACCAACCCGTGTGATGTTATTACGCAGATTATTCAGCAGACCAGCGGATTCCCTGACGCACAGGTCTTCGGCACCGGCACCTCGCTTGATACCGCGCGCATGAAACGTGTCGTGGGCGAATTTTTTGGCTTTGATCCGAAAAGTGTCACCGGTTATGTGATGGGCGAACACGGAGAATCACAGTTTGTGGCCTGGAGTACCGTCACCCTCGGCGGACGCCCGGTGGCTGAACTGGCAGGCGACCGTGACGTCGACTGGGTAAAAATGAACGATGCTGTACGGGGCGGAGGTTGGGAAATCCTGCAGGGGAAGGGGTGGACAAGTTTTGGCATTGCTACAGCCACTGCCAGACTGGTGAATGCCATTTTGTCTGACGCCCATAGCGTGTATCCGGTTTCTGCCCTGGATGAAAAACTGGGCGTTTATATTGGTCAGCCAGCCGTCATTGGCAAAAAGGGCATTGTACAAACACTGCTGCCGGAACTGACCGCTTACGAAAGCGTGGCTTATCATGCTTCCGCCCGTGTGATAGCTGCCGCGCTGAAATCCGACAAATAGCCGATACCGTGTACATAACCTTGCAAGACAGCCGGGAATATCTGCAAATTGCTCAGGCATTAAGCAGTGAGTTCGAAAGCCATTGACTCATCCCGGTCTGCCCGTATAATCCGAACCCGCAACGCTCCCGAAAGGGACAAGCAATGCGCCCTTAGCTCAGTTGGATAGAGCAACGGCCTTCTAAGCCGTAGGTCACAGGTTCGAATCCTGTAGGGCGTACCATTTCGAAGTAAACAGACGTCAATCGACGTCTTTTTTTATGCCTGAAATTCAGTGGGTTGGCTGTTTTTGGTGCGTCGAAACTCTCTCTGAGTCTACCTACATCTACCTGCATTAAGTAGTATCTGTTGGTATATGTGATGGTACATCCCCGTTCAATGAAATCCTGTACCAACAGCCAGCAACGGAGGGCCTCAAATGGCCTTAACCGATGTAAAGGTAAGAAGTGCAAAGCCTACCGACAAGCCTTATAAGCTTACCGATGGCGAAGGAATGCATTTAATGGTTCATCCTAATGGATCTAAATACTGGCGCTTACAGTACCGTTTTGACGGTAAGCAAAAGATGCTGGCGTTGGGTATCTATCCTGAGATTTCTTTATCTGAAGCCAGGCAGCGGAGAGATGAAGCTAAGCGGCAAGTTGTTAACGCTATCGATCCCAGCGAACAGAAAAAGGTTGAGAAACAAGCTCGCAAAGCGACAGTGGAAAATACTTTCAAAGCGATCGCTCTGGAATGGCATGAGTACAAACGCCCTAACTGGTCGAAGGGTTACGCTGAAGACATTATGGAAGCGTTTGAAAATGATATCTTCCCGGATATCGGTAAGCGCCCGATTGCACCCTCTGTCGCAGTGAAGACAAGACTGCAGGCGAGGGGGGAGATTTTTGCCTGCTGAACCTGTTCTGCACTGCCGGTCACCAGCCGGTAGTTGCTGATGCCGGATACTGTCGTACCGATGGCCAGAACCAGCATCGCGGCGGCGCTACTCCACTGCGCCACTGTTCGCGCCGTTACGCCGACCGGATGACCGGCGCGGCGATGAATACCCGCAGACAACTCCCGCCAGACCGGAGAATCCGCGCGTGTTCCGCCTGAGTGTATTGCGCCTCATGACTGACCCAAATCAGCGCATCGGCAGGGGCATGAGGACGCAGACGGCGCAACGCCTGAAGATCTGCCGTATTGCCGCCCGCCGCCAGCGACCCGCCCCATAACAGCAGGGTATTGCCGACCGTCATCCAGCCGGATTCTGTCAGCCCCGGCGCGACCGCTTCAATATCGGTCGGTTCACCCATCACCAGCAGCCAGGGGAGTTTGCGCTTCCAGCGCAGGCCGTAGCGATGCCTGAGTGCAGATCTCAACCGGCCAACATCAATGGACGGCTGAACAGGCCGCTCCGATTCTGTACCTGCCGGTGCGACTTTGGGACGCACAGGAACCCGCCAGCTGGCCGACGTGGTGACGAGGGTAAATGACAGGGCAATAAGCGCGACAATCAGCGTGATGACCACAACGGTCATTAAAATGCCGGAGTGCTTTGAGGACGAAGAAAACACGCTGAATTGCCGGAACACACTGATAATCGCGACTGCAACGGCCAGCAGCAGGAACAATATTCCCAGACGTGTAATGATTTTCTTCACAATCAGCTTCCTTGCTGCGCAGAACGGATAAAGTGCGGTTCAAGCAGGCGATTCAATATGATCCGCAGGCCCACGGCGCTGCCAATCATCGTGACGACCAGCGTCAGGATCAGCGTGATTGTGCCCCGGAAAGAAAACAGCCAGTCCGGGAAGGCATGGCCGAGGGACCAGAACAACACCAGATTGAACAGCAGTGAAGCGACCAGGCATCCGGCAGGGTAGACATCGCGGGGTAACTGGCTGTGATAGTCAGCCTGAACCGGCGCTTGAGTCCCGACAACCACCGCCCAGGCTGACTCTTCAGCGGCGGCCAATACCCACTGGCTGCCCTGACCGCGCTTAATCATGTCGGCAGCGGCCCCCAACATCAGCCAGCCCGAAAGAGAACCATACCCTCCACAACCTTTGTCGAAATCCAGTTGCCCACCCATAGGGGCTTCCTGGCGCAGCGGTAATTTCAGGTCATGGACAACGGCATTGAGCTTTTGACGCAGGATGTCGGTCAGCCCGGAGAACCACACCAGACGAAGAGACTCTGCCGGTTGTTGCGACATATCGCGCAGTTCCCGCAAATCTTCCGGCAGTTTTTTCAGGTTTAACGGCATGGCTCTGAAGAGCTGCGGGGCATTTTGCACGGCATCGGGTCTAAGCAAGTTGGCGGGGGAGAGCAGCAGGCCGGTCGCGATTTCGCTGAGAGGCTTTTCCTCCACACCGTCGTAGTACTGCATCGCAATAACGAGAGAGGGAGTGCGTGCGTCTAAGCAGGTTCCCACAGTTTCCAGAGACGCCTGCGGGCCGACAGGGTTTACCTGTAACGAGTAACCGGGATAAAGCGTTTGCCAGAGCTCTTCGAGGTAGAGAATGTGTGTTTCAGTCACCTCCGTCTGCGTCTGCACAAAGAGTCTGAACGTTACCTGTTTTGGCAGATTCAGCGCTTTAATGGCGTCTTCAAACGACGCCAGGATATGGCGGCAGATGATTTCAAAGCGATAAATACCCGGCGGCGCCTCGTCCTCAGGAAACAGCAACACCGCAGGCTCCTCGTTATCGCCTTCTGGACGGGAGAGGCCCGCGACCTGCGGGTATAAATCCAGACGGGTGGTGAAGTTCACGCTATCAACAATATGCAGATGCTGATGTGTCCAGTTTTGCCATGCTGCATTGGTGTTTGCCTGCCAGTGTGTCCAGCTGTAATACATCAGCGCACCGGTTTCCCATGTCAGGAGATAAAGCGACAGAGACGACAATATCCCCACCAGCGTGAAGCCGGTCAGCGGCAGATAATGACCTGAAGACAACGGATACAACCCGGTTGATGGCGTATCGAGCACTACCCAGACTAAAGCCAGTGCAAAAGCCAGCAGAAAAATAAACACGCAGACCCACGGCGACCATGACATGGGTTTTTGCGGTAACGTTGCCTTGGGAACTGACCAGCCCATTATTCGAACCCTGCATCAGGGAAGCTGGCATAGACTACCGACCCACATTCAGTTTTGCACAGATGTACCACAATCCCTTTTCCCTGCTCCTCATAATCTGGCTCGCATTCGATAATGCGGTTAGGACCATGTTCCTCGCAGCTCACCATGTCATGTAGCAACGCCGCATTTTTGCCCTCAATCTCAAACGTCGATGAAGCAGAAACCACAGCGCCGCCGTGGGAAGTTTTATCCCCAAGAACCACGACATTTTTCATGCGAGTTCTCCCTGCGGTTTCTGTGCCCGGACTAATGCGATATTGTCAGCCTCGGCCTTTTTCACTGCGGCGTCATAGCGCTGCCGGGCATCAGCATCTACGTCTTTACGGATAATGGGCGGCAGCGGAGGTGGCGTGAAAGTGCCTGTTTGGTAGTAATCATCTGAGCCAATATGTGTCCAGTCAGCCATATCGCGCAGCATCTGCATCTGCGTTTCGTTCTGACCGATATTGCAGAAACCAATTGGCAAGTCGTAGGCCATCACCTGCTGAAGGAATAACGGGTTTTGAGGTAAATCACTGTGGTCGGCAGGCCGGGAAATATACTGGCTTATGCGCGAACGCATATGCTCAACGCTTTCCCTGTCAACATTCCGTTTGTCATAGGGAGAACCAGAGCCTGGCGGCACAGGGAAGGTTTTGCGCTCATTGAAGCCATAGAGTTTGATGTAGTATTTGTAGGTATTGTCGTTGGGCTTCCCTGTTTCCGGGGCATTGGTGCTCCAGCTATAACCATAGCTGTCATAATTTTTATCAGCCAGATAGATTGAATGTGCTGCTTTATCGGCGGGTAAGTCTTCAATATGTTTGCGGTCTTTATCGAAATCAGCCAGCTGCTCCGCAGTTATTGGCAGAGGGACCTGTTCGGCATTGATAAACAGCTTTTGGTTTGGGTCCGGATCAGGCCATGCCTGGCGACTAAACACAGAATCATTGCTGTCCCAGAATTTTTTACCGCCATTTGGTTTCCAGTCCCTGCTCATATCCGGCAACGTACCGAACGGCGTTTGCGGATTCGGTGCTTCGCCACAGGCCATATTACGGGCGAGCATGCGCACAAAAAGTGAGTTTTCCGGCACCATCGCAAAAACAGGGTGCGGCTGGGTATAGTTGCTGGCTTTCGTATTGGGAAGCCCTTGCCAGCCAATACTCAATAAGGGTGACGACCCCATTACCCGGTCATGCGGGCTGCAATAAATATACGTGCGTCCGTGATTGTCCCGCTCAGGAACATCCGGATTGGAGGTTTTCCCATCCGGTTGCCAGTTCTCGCACGCACCATCAACACCACAGACCAGTTTCTTCGGGTTGGCGTTCTTAAGCCGGTCCTTATTTTCAGCCACTTTGCCGACAATATCAGCAAAGGTGACACGTCTGGCGACGTCAGAGATACATTCCGCTAATGGATAGGAGAGATAGTCCATCCCTTTGCTTTCCAGACAGAGCGGTGAATTCATCACAAAGAGCGCATCGGGTGCGGCACCCTCCATTGCCGCTGCGGCAGTAGCAATCATGGTGCCCTGGCTGTGAGATATAACGGTGACGGTATCCGTCGGGCTGAGTTCGCGGATCTTTCTCACCAAATTAGCCAGTCGTTCCGCTGCATGGGCGTAATATTCACGCGGCGGTGCGTTTGCCAAAAGACGGTCTGTTTCTTCATTGATAAACTGCGTACTGAAGGGGATAGGGATTTTTTTGACCCATTTGCTGAAACCGTACTTGCTCCACAATGAATACAGGGAAGTACAACCGTTTTGAAAAGGGCCACCGCCCCAGAAAAATGGATATTTATTGTTTTTTATCTGTTCATCATTGAGATCATTATAGCTAATCCCTTTTTCTGTTCTGAGCGGAATGGCGAAATCTTTTTCGGTACCTGGTTTTGCGCAGTATCCCCAGTAAAACCGAATAATTGGAGAACGCTCATTCTTAGTGATCTTTACCGGAAAAGTGCTGTCTCCATTATATGCATTGGGTTTTAGGACAAAATCTGTGCCTTTCAGACCAAGGCGCTGATTAAGTCCTTCACAAAGGTTTTCTTCCGCTGGTGTGTACCATTCGCCTTCCGAGTTTACGCCGTGAACAAAGATAACCAAGCCGGGGAGTTGAATGCCTTTTCTTACTTCCCCCCGAACACAAACATTTTGCGGGCTCATAGTACTTCTGGCTTGTTGAATACCATTAGGTGTCGTTTCACTGTTCAGTAAGCGAGTAGGTTGATCGTGTTGATAGGCTTCAGACATAAATCATCCTTGATTTTCAGATTGGCGGGGAAGTAAATCGAGATTACAACTAAAGTGAGTTGTAATCTGAGAAGATAACTCCAAGCTAGGAATTACATCCTCGGGTGTTTTATTTCTTATGTCATAATATAT
>NZ_JAFMOS010000579.1 GCF_019049755.1 Rahnella perminowiae | reverse complement strand
ACCTTGATCTACGGCAGTCTGGATGCTAATCCAAGATTCCCCCTGAAATCTTCTTCCCCGTATTCGGTATCGATAAGTTTCCTTTTCCGTAACTCCGGCAACAGGCCGTTGATCAGCAAGTCTTCCTGATCCACCTGCCCGAGGCCATGCAGGGAAATGACATCCAGCACACCGGCGCGGTAGCGTTCTTCGATGGCGTCGGCCAGCTGTTCCGGCGTACCGGCGACAAACCAGTGGCCGGTTTCCTGCGCCTGTATGATCAGTTCGCGCAGCGTCAGCCCCTGCAAGGCAAAACGCTTAAAAATCTCTGCCCGGCCGCGACGGCGGTTTATCTGTTCGACATCCGGTAACAACCGCAGCGGAACGGGCTGATCCAGCGCAAGGTCGCGCAAATCAATGTCACCGCCCAGCATATCCGCCACTTTAAGACGCCCCTGCTGATAATCAATACGCTCGTGTTTTTCGAACAACCGGCGCGCCACATCAGAAGGACCTGAGCCGATGACCGAGTGGAGCGAGTTCATGATGAGCGGCCGGTTTTCATGTCTTCCGAAGGCATCAGCATGATGATGAACGCGTTCCACGAAGGCCCGGGCGTCTTCCAGTGTGGGTTGCGAGGTGTAGATCACCTCCGCGTATTTCGCGCCAAGTTTCAGCCCTTCTTCTGACTGTCCGGCCTGGAACTGTACCGGCCGGTATTGCGGCGGCGGAACGTTCAGCGGGCCCTGGACGCGGAAAAAATCCCCGTGATGATTGATCGGATGCAGCTTGCGCGGATCTATACTCACCCCGCCGCTTTTGTTGCGCACCACGGCATCCGGCTGATTGGCATCGAACAGTGCGTTAATCACTTCAATAAACTCTGTGGCTCTGGCGTAACGCACTTCAGGCGCAGGCAGCCGGATATCGCCGAAATTCTCTTCGCCGACTGAAGACGTTACTGCGTTCCAGCCCGCACGCCCGCCGCTGACGTGATCAAGCGTGCCGATCAGCCGCGCCAGATTATACGGATGCTGATAGGTGGTGGAAACCGTGGCTATCAGACCGATTTGTGACGTGACCTGACTCAGCGCCGCAAGGGTTATCAGCGGATCCTGACTCCCGGTCAGGCCGGAAAGCCCGTCAGGATCAGCCTGTAATAAATCGGCCGTAAACAGCCCGGTGATTTTTTCTCTTTCTGCGATATTAGCCAGCGTGATGGCACGTGAAATACCCGTCTGGCGGCGGGTATCGTTCGAGGCGTGGATCACGCTTCCTGCCCCGACCAGGGTCTTTAAGCGTCTGCGGGATGTATTCGTCAAGCTGCTCTCCTTTATCTGCACATAACTGCCTGCGTTTAAATTGCCTGCGTTAAAAATAGAGACCGCCGCTGATTACACCACGAAGAAAAAAGCATTTTATTACCCTCAAATGAGATAAGCCGGTATTTCGCCTCTTGGTTAAGCCATAGAACCCCCTTAAGTCATTTATTGTTTCTGAAAAGCAAATATTGTGATTTTACAACTTAGCAACGTGACATTAATAATCCCTCAAGCCGCCCGGAATAAAGCGGCGTTACAGGTTGAGTTTATTTGAATAATTCACGGTTTATCATCTGACGGGAAATGTATGAAATCCTCTGTTCACGTTCGTTCTCTCTCTGCGCTCGCGCTGTTAGTGCTCTCTTCCGGCCAGCCGCTGTATGCAGCTGAACAACCGCAACAAGGTGGCACACTGACGTGGGGCGTGGAAACTGAACCTAATACGCTCAATCCGCAGTTAAACGGCCAGTCAAAAGCCGAGCTGATCCTGCGCGTCGCTTATGAATCACTGTTAGCGCGCAAGCCGGACGGTTCGTATATCCCGTGGCTGGCCACCGGCTATAACGTGTCTGACGACGGCAAAACCTATACGTTTACCCTGCGCGATGACGTGAAATTCTCCAATGGAGAAAAATTCGATGCCGCCGCCGTCGCCGCAAACTTCCGTCATGCACAAGATCCGGCGTATTGCGCAGGGTCGAGTATTTGTGCGCTGGCCGGGCGAATCGCCAGCGTCGCTACGCCGGATGCACACACCGTCAGCATTACGCTGAAAGATGTTTACAGTCCGTTTCTGTCCTTTGCTGCCGGTCTGAAGCTGATTTCGCCCTCTTCCTGGTCGTCGCCGCAGCTGAAATCCGGAGGCACCGACATCGCGGGTACCGGCCCGTTTATTCTGAAACGCTATGAGAAAGGCCAGCAGATTGAGTATGTGCGTAACCCCGCTTACCACTGGGCATCAGCCAATGCTAAACATCAGGGCGCGGCGTATCTCGAGGGGGTGACTTACCGTTTCCTGCCTGAATCGTCAGTGCGCACCGGCGCTCTGCTTTCCGGCCAGGTGGATGTCATTGAAGGCGTTTCGGGTAACGATGCCGGTGAGTTCAAAGATAATCCTGATTTCTCTTACCAGCACGCACTCAATACCGGCACGCCTTATTCATTGTTTCTTAATGTGAAATATGGCCCGACACAGGATGTGAATGTCCGTCAGGCGATTTTACAGGGGCTGGATATTTCCCCGATCTTGCAGTCGATTTATCGCGGCGAACGCACCCGCGTCTGGGGCATTACATCACCGGTGGATCCGCTGTATGACGCCAGCCTGAGCGGTAAATACGGCAATAACCCGACCCTCGCCAACCAACTGCTTGATGACGCAGGCTGGAAAACCAGAGGGGCTGACGGTATCCGCACCAAAGACGGCCAGCCCCTGCGCATTGAAATCATTCAGGCACAGGCAACGGTGCGCGATCAGCGTGATGTGCTGTTACAGGCAATACAGGCGCAGGCACGGCAACGCCTGGGCATCGACCTGAAAATTCGTTATGTCGATTCCGGGACCTATACCGAAGTGCGCAAAACCGGTCAGTTTGGCTCGATTGCTAACTCCAATACGGATACCGACGGCATCGATATTGAAAACCACTATTTGCCGGTCGAGGGCGGCGGTTCAATCAACTACAGCCGCACCGATGCGCCGGAAATCATTCCGCTGCTCAAAGGCGCGTCGCTGACGCAGGATAATGCACAGCGCAAAACGTTCTACGGGCAGTTGCAGAATTTCGCGGTGTTGCAGCAGGCGCTGGCGATCCCGCTTTACGAGCCGGAAGACCAGATTGCGGCAGCGGCTTATGTCCACGGTGTCGGCTTCAGGCCGTTCAAACAGATGCCGGAAAATGCCTATGACGTCTGGCTGAGCAAGCATTAATCAGAAGTAAGGAGTCAGCACATGTCGGCTGAAACTGCATTTATTTCACCCCGCAGGCCGAAGGCCAAACCGTCATGGGGCGGGCGGATCACCCGGCGGATACTCACCGGCGTGCTGGTACTCTGGGCGGCGGTCACTTTGTCGTTTATCAGCGTTTACCTCGCGCCGGGCGATATTGTCAGTTTACTGATGGGCGAACAGGTGCACACCCCGGCGATTGAGGCGGCGATCCGCGCTGAATGGGGATTGGATCAGCCGTTGTATCTGCAATATCTGCATTACCTGTGGCGGGTACTGCACGGCGATTTTGGCCGTTCGTACCTGCTTAATACGGACGTCAGTTCACTGGTGTTATCGCAACTGTGGCCAACGCTGAAACTCACCGCTCTGGCGCTGGTGGTCAGCCTGGTCTTTGCCGTGCTGATGGCGGTCACTACCGCGCACCGTCGCTGGGGACAGCGTATCGCCGGCTGCGTGGAACTGATTCTGGCCTCTACGCCCTCTTTCTGGCTTGGCATCGTGCTGCTGTTTATCTTCAGCTTTACCCTGCGCTGGTTTCCGGTCGCCGGTGACCGCAGTTTTTCGTCACTGGTGTTACCGGCGCTGTCACTCGGGCTGGCACAAGGCGCCGTCGTTTCGCAGGTGCTGCGGCGCGGGCTGGAAGATGCACTCAATGAACCTTTTGTTCTGACGCTGCGCGCCTGGGGTTTGGGTAACACCGTTATCCGTTTACGCCATGCGCTGCGCCATGCCGCGCTGCCTGCCGTCACCCTCACCGGCTGGCTGATCGGCGGTCTGCTCAGCGGTGCGGTGATCACTGAACAGGTGTTTGGCCGTCCGGGTTTGGGCAAAATTACCGTCGATGCCGTGCTGGGTAAAGATTTGCCGGTAGTACTGGCGGTGGCGATTTTCTCGGCACTGGTGTACGTAGTGCTGAGCACACTGGTGGACATTTTGTACCTGTTTATCGATCCGCGCCTGCGCGACGCACCCGCTGCCGGAGAGGAAAATCCATGAGTCAGTTTCTGATGTCCGGGCGCATCACACGCCGCTTTCCCGCCGGCTATTTACTGGCTGCCAGTTTTTTATGTCTGGTGCTACTGGCTGTGGTCTTCCCCGGTTTGCTGACCCATCACGACCCGTTAAATGCCGATCCGGTCAATGCGCAGCTTCCCCCTTCTGCCGGGCACTGGCTGGGCACCGATCAGCTTGGCCGCGACGTGCTGGCGCGCATTATTTATGGCAGCCGCTATTCCCTGCTGATCAGTCTGGCGGCGATGGCCGTGGCAGTGAGTATTGGCAGCCTGCTCGGCCTGCTGGCCGGCTTGTTTAAAGGACCTGCGGATGAACTGATCAGCCGCGCGGTGGACGTGGTTTCTGCCTTTCCCGATCTGCTGCTGGCGCTGATGCTGATCGCGTTTACCGGCCCCGGCACCACCAATCTTATCTTCGCCCTGGGGGTGGCCTCGGTGCCTCGCTTCACCCGCGTGGTGCGGGCACAGACCTTCGTGGTGATGTCTTCCGGTTATGTCGAACAGGCCCGCACGCTGGGGCTGAAACGTCATGTGCTGGTCTGGCGTCACGTTTTGCCGCACGCCATTGCGCACGTTCCGGCGCTGGCTACGCTCGGGCTGGGCACAGCAATTATCGGCACCGCCGGGCTGAGTTTTCTCGGTATGGGGCCGCAACCGCCGACCGCCGAATGGGGGCTGATGCTGGCCGAAGGCCGTAATTATTTGCGCAATGCCTGGTGGATTGGCGTCTGGCCGGGTGTGGCAATCACCCTGACCGTCATTTCTGTGAATACCCTCGGGCGTCACTGGCAGGCGACTTTTGAAGGAAAACGCCCATGAGCAGCGAACTGTTTATTGATATCCGAAACTTGTCGATTTTCTTTCCGTCTGCGGGTGGTGAGAAAGCGGCTGTCAGCGGGCTGAATCTGCAACTCCGGCGCGGTGAATCCATTGCATTTGTCGGTGAATCCGGTTCGGGGAAAACGGTCACGGCGCGCAGCCTGCTTGGCTTGCAGGATGACAAAGCGCGTATTACTGCGGATCGTTTTATGATCGGCGGCGAAGACATGCTCGGCGCAAGCCAGCGACGCTGGCGTAAAATTCGCGGCAGCCAGATTGGCTATGTATTGCAGGATGCGCTGGTCTCACTCGATCCGCTGCGACAGATTGGACGACAACTTCGCGATGCGCTCACTGCCAGCCGCCAGACCGATCCGAAGACACTCAGTGCACAGGTGATCGCTTCGCTAAAATCGGTGGGATTTCCCGATGCGCAAAACCGCCTCGGTGCCTATCCGCATCAGCTTTCCGGCGGTTTGCGCCAGCGTGTTTTGATTGCCAGCGCGCTGGCCGGAAATCCCTCTTTGCTGATTGCTGATGAACCCACCACTGCCCTGGACATGACAGTGCAAAAGCAGATTTTAGATCTGCTGCAACAGCGGCGTGACAACGGCCAAAGCCTGCTGCTGATCAGCCACGATTTGGCGGTCGTCGGGCAACTGGCGGACCGCATTCTGGTGATGCATCAGGGGAAAGTGGTCGAAGAAGGCCCCGGTGAAAAACTGCTGACCGCACCGGATCATCCGTATACGCAACAGTTGCTGGCGGCGGTTCCAAGCCCGGCAACGCGCGGTTTGCAGCTCTCCGGTCAGCGTGGCGTCCCCCTGCCTGTGCGCAATATCTCAACGCAAAATCCTGTACTGGAAGCCAGTAATCTCAGCAAAGAGTACGCCGGAAAAACGGTGGTCAGTCACGTCAGTCTGCACCTGTTTGCCGGAGAAACGCTGGGTATTGTCGGCGAATCCGGCTCAGGGAAAACCACACTGGCCCGCATGATCCTCGGGCTGACCGAACCGGTTTCCGGCACCATTAACATCCAGGGACAGCGCTGGAGCCAGGTTGAGGAAGCGCAGCGCAGGCTGCGACGCCGGGGTATTCAGCTGATTGCACAGGATCCGCTGAGTTCGTTTGACCCGCGCTATAACGTGGAGAAAATCATCGGCGAAAGCCTCGACAATGCAGGCATTTTTGGCGCACAGCGGCGCAACCGCATCCGGCAGTTGCTCGATGAAGTGCAGCTGGGCGACAGTTTTTTGCACCGTTATCCGCGCGAACTTTCCGGCGGCCAGCGTCAGCGCGTGGCGATTGCCCGCGCCTTTGCCCCGAATCCGGCGCTGCTGGTGGCCGATGAACCGGTGAGTGCGCTGGATGTCTCCGTTCAGGCCCAGGTGCTGGACTTACTGGCAAAAATGCAGGCCGAGCACCGTACCGCGCTGTTATTTATCTCGCACGATTTAGGTGTAGTCCATCATCTGGCTGACCGGGTAATGGTGATGAAAGACGGCAGCGTGGTGGAGCACGGGCAGGTCGATGATGTGTTTCACCGCCCTGCCCATCCGTGGACGCGGCAGCTTATCCACGCGCTGCCGTCGGCGGGTTTAGGTGTGCAAACGGCGGCGACGCCGTAAGGCTTTACCGGCTAACGCAGCAAGCGACGCGCACAGCAGGTAATACATCAGTCCGACAAACAGGAAGATTTCCGCCGGGTAAATTTGCACCCGGTTATTGACCTGCCCGGCCACGGTGGTCAGCTCCGGCACATTCACGATGAACGCCAGCGACGTATCTTTCACCAGTGAAATCAGCAATCCGAGATATGACGGCAACAGGTTCGGCCATGCCTGCGGCAGTAACACGAACAACAGCACCTTGCCGTAGCTCATGCCGGACGCGATCCCCGCTTCGGTTTGCCCGCGCGGCAAGGCTTCCAGACCCGCCAGCGTCGAATGCATCACCGCCGCCGAGGTAAACCAGGCCAGTGCCAGGATCACCGTCAGCGGGCCGGGAATCGATCCGCCAAACACCACCGGCAGCAGGAAATACAGCCAGAAAATCACGAAAATCAGCGGGATCCCGCGGATAAAGGATGCCCAGATGAACAGAATTTTTCGCGTCCGGCCGCCGAAACGCCACGCCAGTGCCGCCATCAGCACCCCGGCCAGTAACGCCAGAACGCCCGCCGATGCCGCCATGATTAATGTGAGCAACACCCCGCCCGGCTCACCGTCGGCCAGTCTTCCCCACAGCAGATAAGTGAAATTATCCTGCAAAACAGACCAGTCAAATTCCATCGCGGGTTTCCTCCGTCATTGCCGCCTGCGGCCTGCGCTGCGGACGTTTCGGACCAAACGCCGTCATCAGCCCGCCGAGGAACAGCCCGAGCGCCAGATACAGCAATGTTCCGACCGCAAACCCTTCGAAGGCGTGTGCGTTATAGCTTTCAATCTGACTGACCTGATACGTCAGTTCCGAAAAACCGATGCCGGTCGCCAGCGAGGAAAGCTTCATCAGATTCAGATACTGACCGGTGATGGGCTGCCAGGCGTTGGTCAGCGCCTGCGGCAAAAGAATGGAAAGCAGCAATGTCTTGCGGCTGAACCCCTGCGAAATCGCCGCTTCAGTCTGGCCTTTGGGCACGGAATTCAGACCCGCCTGCACTTCTTCCACCAGAAACGCCGCCGTGAACAGCGCCAGCCCCCAGGCGGCACACAAAAATTCCGGCGTCAGCCATGAAATGTTGCCCGGAAACGTCGCCCACGGATGATTGTCGCCGATGTAAAAACGCCAGCTTTGCGGCAACGCGCCGTAAGCGGCGAAATACCAGAACAACAGTTGCACCAGCAACGGCGTATTCCTGAAAACAGAAACAAACGCCGCCACTGCGCCGCGGGCAATACGTGACGCGCTCAGACGCAGCGCGATCAGCAGCACTGTCAGTAACGTGGCGATCAGACTGCCCGCAAGGCTGACATACAGCGTGGTAAGAAAGCCGGAGATAATCCACTGCAACGGCTGGCCGCTCAGCACACCCGCCCAGTCAGGATGCCAGATCATCGCCCTGCTCCTGTCTGCGGATGCAGCGGAAACAATACTTTCTGCAAAAAACGCTGCGCACGCGGGTGCTGCGGACGCAGGAAGAAATCTTCCGGCTGTGCCTGTTCAAGAATTTCGCCTCCGTCCATAAAAATCACCCGGTCGGCAATTTCACGGGCGAAGCTCATTTCGTGCGTTACCACGATCATCGTGATGCCGCTTTTCGCCAGCTCCTGCATCACCAGCAATACTTCGCCAATCATTTCCGGATCGAGCGCTGATGTCGGTTCATCAAACAAAATAATGCCCGGATCGGTGACCAGTGCACGGGCAATCGCCACGCGCTGCTGCTGTCCTCCCGAAAGCTCATCAGGATAATGCAGCGCTTTATCCCCCAGCCCGACACGCCCGAGCAATGCCCGTGCTTTTTCGCGTGCCACATTTTTCTTCCAGCCATGCACTTTGATCAGCGCCAGACTGACATTGTCCTCGGCAGTGAGATGCGCATACAGGTTGAACTGCTGAAACACAAAGCCGATATGCGTACGTAACTGGCGTAATGCCGCACCTTTGAGGTTTTGCGCCGGCTGATCGTTGATGAGAATTTCACCGCGGGTGACGGATTCAAGCTGGTTTATCAGGCGGATCAGGGTGGATTTGCCGGAACCGGAAGGCCCGCAAACGGCCACCACTTCGCCGCTGTCCACACGCAAATCGACGTTGCGGATCACCTCATGCGGACCAAAAGATTTACTGACCTGACGAAATTCGACGGCGGCGGTTTTAGCGGCCGGTGAATGTGAAAAAACCGCAGGCGATGCTGCGGTTGAGATAGTGTCCTGCTGCATGTGTCTTACCTTGCATAAAACAAATTATTTGGCTTCAATTTTGAACAGTCGCGGCTGAGGAGATTTAGTCTGCGGGCCGAACCAGACGTTATAAATGCTGACCGCCTGGCCATTTTTCTCCAGATTCAGCAGTTCGTCGTTGACCACTTTCAGCAGGCTGGTTTCGCCTTTTTTCACGCCAACGCCAATCTCTTCCTTGCTCAGTAATTCAGGCAGCACTTTATATTTTGCCTTGTCCGGCGCGCCATCCAGCAGACCGGCCAGAATGGTGCTGTCCTGGGTAATCGCCTGCACGTTGCCGTTACGTAAAGCGGAAAGCGCCAGCGGAATATCGTCATAAGACAACACACGGGATTGCGGGAAGCGGTTATGCAACTCCTGCTCGCCGGTGGTACCTTTCACCGCGCCAATGCGCGCCGTGGCATAGGCATCCAGTTTATCCGGTGAACCCGCAGGCACCAGGAACTGCTGGCCGGTGACGAAATAAGGCACGGAGAAGTCGATTACTTTCGCGCGTTCCGGCGTGATGGTGATATCAGCCACGATCAGATCCGCCTTGCCGGACTGCAACAACGGAATACGGTTGGCCGGATTAGTCGGCACCAGTTGCAATTTCACACCCAGTGTTTTCGCCAGCGCTTTGGCGAAATCGACGTCATAACCGACAATATCGTGCGTTTTCGCATCCACAGACCCAAACGGCGGATTGGAATCAAAAGTCGCCACTTTCACAACACCGGCTTTTTTGATATCCGCCAGCTGGTCAGCATGGGCGGCAAAAGTGGAAAGCGTGCTGAGTGCCAGAAACAAACCGGCAGCAATTTTGCTTGTTGTCATTTGACGTTTATTAAACTGAATAACGGCCATCGTTTTTCCTTATGAATAGTCTGCAGAGGGCTCGCGCCCCAAATTTACAAAGCAGGAGATTTAATTTTTTTCTTTTGTGAGTCAGAGGATTGCATAAGGAATGAGGTCGGTGCCACTAACAAAAAAGGATATAGATGGATCAATTAAGCATAAGCTTTTCGGATGATCGTACGGGGAAATTGTGCATGCAGGCCATTCAGGGATCTTGCTTAACGGAGCAGCCTGGAGAGCAAAGGCTCCAGGCCGGAGAGATTTAAGAGGCGCGGCGGTAGTCGCCTCTTAAGGCCAGCGGGAGTGGCAACCCACAGTCTTGACGCTGCCCCTCTGCCCGGTACATCCCCACCACCTCACCGACAATCAGCAGCGCAGGCGTTTGCACCTGTCCGGTAAGGATCATGTCTGCCAGTGTCTCCAGCCTGCCGGTCAGTACCCGCTGTTCCGGCCGGGTGCCGCGCTCAATGACTGCGACCGGGGTCGTCCCCGGTAAGCCATGCGCCATCAGCTGGTGGCTGATGGTTTTGCTGTTGGCAATGCCCATATAAAACACCAGCGTCTGACGCGCTTCGGCCAGCGCCCGCCAGTCAACATCCGGCTCACCCTGTGCGCCATGACCGGTCACAAACCGCACTGACTGGGCCAGACTGCGGTGGGTCAACGGAATACCCGTGGATGCCGCACACCCCATCGCCGCCGTGATACCCGGCACGATGTGACACAGCACGCCGTGCTGCTGGCAATGTGCCATCTCCTCGCCGCCGCGACCGAATACAAACGGATCGCCACCTTTGAGGCGCACCACGCGATACCCGGTCTGGGCCAGACTGACCAGCAACTGATTAATTTCTTCCTGTCCCAGCGTGTGATTGCGCGTCGATTTACCGGCATCGATACGCAGCGCCTCGCCGGGGATCAGCGCCATCACCGGCTCAGACACCAGCCGGTCAAACACCACCACATCCGCCTGCTGGATCACGCGCAGCGCTTTCAGGGTCAGCAGCTCGACATCCCCCGGCCCCGCTCCGACCAGCCAGACTTCACCGCGACACACCGGATTACGCCGGCTGGCACCCGCCAGAATTTGCGCGATCTGCTGCATCTGTAATGTTTTTTCGGGAATGTTGTTCATTGGCTGTCTCCCGCCGTCAGCGTGGCACGCTGACCGGCAATGATTTTTTTGAGTTCAGGAATGCATGAGCCGCAATTTGTGCCGCATTTTAGTTTTTCGCCAAGCTGTTGCACGTTGTGACATCCCTGGCGGACGGCTTCAGTGATCGGCATTTCCCCCACGGCATAACAGCTGCAAATAATGGCACCGGCGGGTTTTTTATCGCTGCCGGCACGGCCGGCCAGTAATGCCAGTCGCTGCTGTGCCGTGTGCGGCGGTGTGGTGAATGCCGCCAGCACAGCCGGCCGGTCGGGTGACGGCGGCCTGCGGCGGGCATAGAACGCCAGTTGTAACGCGCCGTCAGACCAGGCCAGCAGGCTGAAACCGTCATCGCCCAGTTGCGCGGTCTGGCAGATCAGGTTGTCCGTGGAGTAAGACTCCTTCAGCCACGCCATCCAGTCTGCCGGCAGCGAAGAGTCGGCCAGCGTAAAGTGGGTCACACCCGGCTGGGTGATCAGGCTCCAGTACGTCGTCACTGGTGGCGTAATATTTTCACCACGCACAAACAGTTCGGCCTGCCACGCGGCAGGCCAGCGGCTCAGGCTGACCGGCATATGTTTGCTTTCCGGCTGTCCCGACAGCGGATCAACATGCGCTTCAATCAGCGCATCAACCCGTGCCTGCTGGCTGAACCTGCTGTTCCAGTGCATCGGCACAAACACACTGCCGCGCCGTTGCAGAGGATCAGGTTGGGCGCGCAGCAACAGCCAGCCGTGCGAGGAGGCAACGCGCACCAGATCGCCGGACCGGATCTGCGGCGCATCGTCGGGGTGAAACTGACAAAACGGTTCACTGATGTGCTGCATCAGCCGCGCTGACTTACCGGTGCGCGTCATCGTGTGCCACTGGTCACGAACCCTGCCGGTGTTCATGATCAGCGGATATGCAGCGTTTGGCTGATTGACCGGCAGCCTGGGCGTGACCGGGATCAGCCGCGCTTTGCCGTCAGGATGGAAGAACGTGTTATCCGTAAACAGGCGCGCCGTGCCCTGCGGATTTGCCGCATTCACCGGCCACTGTACAGGCCGCAGGGTGTCCCATTCCTCATCCGAAAGCTGCGCCAGCCCGCTGATATCAAATGCCCGCGAACCGTGATTTTCAAAGCCGGAAAGCGCCGCATGTTCACGGAAAATCTCCGCCGGATGCTGCCAGGCGAATGCTTCGGCAAACCCCAGACGCTGCGCGACCTGACAGAGGATCCACCAGTCCGGTTTCGCCTCACCCGGTGCGGGCAGAAACGCACGCTGGCGCGAGATACAGCGTTCGGAATTGGTCACGGTGCCGTTTTTCTCGCCCCAGCCCAGCGCGGGCAGGCAGATATGCGCGGCGCGGGTGGTATCGGTGTCGCGCATCATGTCAGAGACTATCACCAGCGGGCAGCGCGCCAGTCCGGCCCGCACCCGGTCGGCATCCGGCAGCGATACCAGCGGATTAGTGCCCATGATCCACACCGCTTTTATCCGGCCTTCTTCTACCGCGCGGAACAGATCCACAGCGTTCAGTCCGGCTGTTTTTGTTACGACGTCACTTTTCCAGAAGCGCCCTACGCGGCTGATATCTTCCGGCGTAAAGCCCATGTGCGACGCCAGCTGATTGGCCAGCCCACCGACCTCCCGTCCGCCCATCGCGTTCGGCTGACCGGTAATCGAAAACGGTCCGCAGCCCGCGCGCCCGATATGGCCGGTTGCCAGGTGCAGGTTAATAATGGCGTTGCATTTATCCACGCCGGAACCGGACTGGTTGATCCCCATCGAATACAGCGTCACCAGCCGCTGGCTGTGGCCTATCATCTGGTAAAACGCCAGCAACTGATCCACCGGTAATCCGCAATACGCGGCGGTACGCGCCACTGTCCAGTCCCGCGCCGCCCGCAAGGCATCTTCAGCCCCCTGCGTATGGTGTTGCAGGAAAGCGCTGTCGAGTTTTCCGCTCTCCGCCATCGCGTTCAGCGCACCACAGAACAACGCCGCGTCACTGCCAGGTTGCAACGCCAGATGCAAATCGGCGATATCACAGGTGGCGGTCTGGCGCGGATCAATAACAATAATGCGCATCTGTGGCCGGTCCTTTTTGGCCTGCGCCAGCCGCTGATACACGACAGGATGCGCCCATGCTGTATTTGAACCGGTCAGCAAGACGCAGTCGGCCAGTTCCAGATCCTGATAACTGCACGGCACGGCGTCGGCCCCGAACGCGCGTTTGTAACCCGCCACGGCAGAAGCCATGCACAGCCGCGAATTGGTATCCATATTTCCCGCGCCGATAAAGCCTTTCATCAGTTTATTGGCGACATAATAATCTTCGGTCAGTAACTGACCGGAACCGTAAAACGCCACCGCCTGCGGTCCATGTTCGCCGATGACCGCCCGCAACCGCTGCGCTATCGTATCGAGCGCCAGCGCCCAGCTGACCGGCTGATGATCAATTTCCGGCTGCAACAGACGCCCCTGTAAACCCAGCGTTTCTCCCAGCGCGCTGCCTTTTACGCATAAACGCCCGTGACTGGCCGGATGTGTTTTATCACCGCTGGCACTGAACCCTCCGGCCTGCGGCTGCATGCTGACACCACACCCGACGCCACAATAGGCGCAGGTGGTCAGTGCTGGTGTTGTGGCGACAGTTTTTTTCATACACTGACCGTCGCGATAATGTCGGTGTCGGCGGTTTTCACCCCCGGCTGTTCCTGTACCCAGACGCGGCCATTTTCCACTTTCACCGGCCACACGTTCAGTGTCGTCTGCGCGTCGTCCACGCTGCGCCCGTCGTGTAAACGGAAACGCTGTTTGTACAGCGGCGAAATTACCACCGGCTCACCTTTCACATCACCCACCAGCCCGCGTGCCAGCACGTTGGCGTCGCTGTCCGGCTCATGGTTACTCAGCGCGAAAACCTGCTGCGGATGATCCGGTAAATGGAACAGCGCAATCTGCCGGTTAGCCAGCCGCGCCGCCATACCGGCATTGGCCGGAATGGCACTCAGATCGCACAAAGCCACCCAGCCCTGCACCGCCATCACCGGCGGGTTGACCGCGTTAACGGCAATAACAGCCCGTTCCTGCGACGTTGCCGGTCGAACCTGCTGACGCTCCGTCACCATCACTACCGTTTCATCCGGCTCGTTGCTGTTGACGAACGGGCGAAACAGCGCCAGCCGGTCCGGATCTGCCAGCGTGGTTTGCCATTCGCACTGATACGTGCCGACCACTGCGTTCATCTCACTTTCCAGTTCTGCGCCAATGTGCAGGCTGTCTTCCAGCACCACCTGACGCAGGTAATCCATGCCGCCTTCAAGGTTATCCATCCAGGTGCTGGTACGTTGCAGGCGGTCAGCGGTACGGATGTAAAACATCAGAAAGCGGTCTACGGTGCGGATCAGATCTTCCGTGCTCATGTCCTGCGCCAGTAAATCAGCGTGGCGCGGTTTCATGCCGCCGTTGCCGCACACGTAGAGGTTCCAGCCCTTTTCGGTGGCAATCACGCCGACGTCTTTGCTCTGTGCTTCGGCGCATTCACGGGTACAACCCGAGACCGCCATTTTGATTTTATGCGGGGAGCGCAGCCCCTTGTAACGATTCTCCAGTTGCAGCGCCAGCCTGGTGGAATCCTGCACCCCATAGCGACACCAGCTTGAACCGACACAGGATTTCACCGTGCGCAGCGATTTGCCATAGGCGTGACCGGTTTCAAACCCGGCGTCCACCAGTTGCTGCCAGATTTCTGGCAGTTGTTCGAGGCGGGCACCGAATAAATCCACCCGTTGCCCGCCGGTAATTTTGGTATAGAGGTTGTAACGTTTTGCAATCTGGCCAATAGCGATAAGCCCGTCGGGGGTGATTTCACCGGCCGGAATGCGCGGCACCACGGAATAGGTTCCGTCTTTCTGAATGTTGGCGAAGTAACGATCGTTGGTGTCCTGCAACGGTAAATGCTGCGGTTTGAGCAGGTAATCGTTCCAGCAGGACGCCAGAATGGATCCCACCAGCGGCTTGCAGATTTCACAGCCGCGGCCGTGGCCGTGTTTCTCAATCAGTTCATCAAAGCTGCGAAGCTTGCCCATACGCACCAGGTGATAAATTTCCTGACGCGAATAGGCAAAGTGCTCGCAGACGTCTTTTTTCACTTCTACGCCCATTTCGGTCAGCGCGAATTCCATCACCTGTTTGGTCAGCGCTGCACAGCCGCCGCAGCCGGTCGCCGCTTTGGTGCAGGCTTTGACCGCCGCCATATCGCCGCAACCGCCCTTCACCGCGTCACAGATATCTGATTTGCTGACGTTATGGCAGGAACAAATTTGCGCGCCGTCCGGCAGTGCCGCGACGCCCGGCGTGTGTGGCGCTGCACCGGCACTGACGGGCAGGATCAGGTTTTCCGGACTGGCGGGCAGCGGCATATCGTTGAGCATCATCTGCAACAACGTGCTGTATTCGTTGCTGTCGCCGACCAGCACCGCGCCGAGCAGGCGTTTGCCGTCCTGCGAGACCACGATTTTTTTGTACACTTCCGCCGGACCGTCGACCCAGCTATAACTCTGACTGCCCGGCGTGCGGCCATGCGCATCGCCGACTGAGGCCACTTCTACGCCCAGCAGTTTCAGTTTAGTGCTCATGTCCGCGCCTTTAAACGCCACCTCGCTGCCGGAAAGCGTATCGGCCAGCGTGCGCGCCATCTGGTAGCCGGGGGCGACCAGACCGAAAATCTGCCCGTTCCATAAGGCACATTCGCCGATAGCAAAAATGGCAGGATCAGAGGTACGGCACTGATCGTTAATCACAATGCCGCCACGCGGCCCGACCTCCAGCCCGCACTCTTTTGCCAGCTGATCGCGCGGACGGATACCGGCGGAGAACAGCACCAGATCGGTTTCCAGATGACCGCCGTCAGCAAATTCCATGCGATAGCGACAGGTTTCACCGGTCACGATAGCGCGGGTTTCTTTGCCGGTATGCACCTGCACATCCAGCGCTTCAACTTTGCGGCGCAGCATAGCGGCACCACCTTCATCAAGCTGAACCCCCATCAGCCGGGGCGCAAACTCCACCACATGTGTTTGCAACCCGAGATGTTTCAGTGCATTCGCTGCTTCCAGCCCCAGCAAACCACCGCCCACCACCACACCGGTTTTGCCGGTGGCTGCACAGGCCTGAATCGCCGCCAGATCGTCCAGCGTGCGGTAAACCAGGCAGCCCGGCGCATCGTTGCCCGGAATTGGCGGCACAAACGGGTAAGAACCGGTCGCCAGTACCAGCAAATCGTAAGCCGTCTGGCGCCCCTGATGATCGACCACAAACCGGTGGCGGGTGTCGATATGACCGATACTGTGCCCGAGGCGCAGTTCAATGCCGGTCGACTCAAAGAAACCCTCTTCTACCACCGACAGCGACTCAGCACTGCGACCGGAGAAAAACTCAGACAAATGTACCCGGTCGTAAGCGGGTGACTTTTCTTCTGCAAAAACAATTACCTGGTATTGAAGATGCAATTCACGCTCGACCAATTGTTGCAGGAAATGGTGGCCGACCATGCCGTGTCCGGCCATAACTAATACGGGTTTCGACATTACTGTGCTCCTGGTTACCCCGGCGGGTAACTGTTCTGATTTAACGGGCGGAAGGCCGTCAGCGGCCGGTTCATCGCCGGGGCTGAAGATGCTCAGTGGCATCCGGTGGATGACGGGATTGCTGATGCGGGTGAAGTACGCCGGTCCGTCGCTGATATCGCCCCACAGCAGTACGCCGGTAAGCTGGTTGTCGCGCAGCAACAGGCGGCGGTAGTGACCGACAACCGGATCAGACATCGTGTGAATTTGTTCGCCGTCACCGCCGTGCAGTTCACCGGCGCAGAACAGATCAATGCCGGTTACTTTCAGACGCAGCGGTGCCCTGTGCTCCACCGAAGAAACGACCGGTGCACCCGCCAGACGGGCCGCCAGCGTCTCAGCCTGTTGCCAGCACGGCGCGACCAGACCGGCGGTCAGGTCCCCCTGCTGGCAGCATTCACCGATGGCCGAAATAGCCGGGTCGGTGGTTTGCAGCGTGTCGCTGACCAGAATGCCGCGATCACAATCCAGTCCGGCAGCCTGCGCCAGCGCAATATCGGGCCGGACACCGGCGGCCACCACCACGCGCCGCGCAGGAATTTCACGCCCGTCGCTGAGTATCACCGCTCTGACGTTGCCGGAAGGGTCACCGGCATATGCCACCGTCTGCGCCTGCAAAACCGACCTGATACCGCGTGTCCCGAGGCTGACACGAAGCAGTTCTGCGGTATGTTCATCAAGCTGGCTGTCCATCAGATGAGCGCCGCGATGCAACAGGCTGACCTGCATGCCTCTCAGCGCCAGTGCGGCGGCGGTTTCTACCCCTAAAACGCCGCCGCCAATCACCGCGACCAGTTGTCCGTCGTCCTCTCCGCGGAGGATGTTTTCCACATCCTGCTGATTTCTGAAACCGTGAATACCCTGCAGTTGTGCGCCCGGCACCGGCGGCATAAAAGGCCGCGAACCGGTGGCGAGCACCAGATGGTCATAATCAAACACCCGCCCGCCAGCCCGTACCCTGCGGGCAGCGCGGTTAATTTCCGTCGCTGCCTCCCCGGCGATAAACGTGACGTTGTGACGTTTGTACCACTGCGCGTCATGGGTCACGATCTCATCGAAATGTTTCTCCCCGGCAAGTACCGGTGTAAGCAGAATGCGGTTATACGCGGGTTGATTTTCTTCGCCGATGACCAAAATGCGGTAACGGTCCGGCGCACGTTCGCACAGCCTTTCCACCAGCCGTACGCCCGCCATTCCGTTGCCGATCACTATCAGAGTGGGTTTATCCATTGCGCTTATCCCGCCTGCTGAATCAGGCAACCGACCGGTGTTTTTCATACAGGAACTGCAGAACCTGCTGACGGTACTGGTGGAACATAGGGTCGTTCGCCAGTGCCAGCCGTGAGCGCGGGCGCGCCAGTTCCACCTGCAACACGTCGCCGACTTTTGCTGCCGGTCCGTTGGTCATCATCATTACGCGATCCGAAAGCAGCACCGCTTCGTCCACGTCATGTGTAATAAGCAAAATCGTGGTTTTCAGGCGTGACTGGATCTCCATCACCGCATCCTGCAAATGCGCACGGGTTAAAGCGTCGAGTGCGCCGAAGGGTTCATCCATCAGTAACACTTTCGGTTTCATCGCCAGTGCACGGGCGATGCCCACCCGCTGTTTCATACCGCCGGAAATCTCACCCGGACGTTTATCGGCAGCGTGTCCCATGTGCACCAGGTCGAGGTTGTGCGAAATCCAGTCACGCATTTCACTTTTACTCATTACCCCTTTGAACACCTGATTCACCGCCAGCGCGACGTTCTCAAAAGTGGTCAGCCACGGCAGCAGAGAATGGTTCTGAAACACCACGCCGCGTTCCGGGCCAGGACCGGTAATTTCCTGGTTATCACACAGCAGCACGCCTTCCGTCGGACGGCTCAGCCCGGCAATCAGGTTCAGCAAGGTGGATTTTCCGCAACCGGAATGACCAATCAGGCTGACCGTTTCACCCTGTGCAATATCAAAGCTGACATTGTCGAGCGCCAGAAACGGGCCTTTGGCGGTCGGGAAACTCTGGCTGACGTTCTGCACGCGGATAACGGCTTGGTTGTTTTTCATCTCAGGCTCCTAACGGTTGTCATAACTGAAGCGACGGGCAATGGCCATCAACCCCTGTTCCAGCACCATCCCCACCCCCCCAATCAGCAGAATGGCGATAATGATGTTTTCCACGTTGAGGTTGTTCCATTCGTTCCAGATCCAGAAACCAATCCCGACACCACCGGTGAGCATTTCGGCGGCAACAATCACCAGCCACGCGATACCAATCGACAGACGTACACCGGTGAGGATGTAAGGCAGTACGGCAGGAAAAAGGATCTTGCGCATCACGGTGAATTCACTGAGTTTCAGCACCCGCGCGACGTTGAGATAATCCTGCGGAATACGCATTACGCCCTCAGCCGTGTTGAGGATCATCGGCCAGATCGAGCAGATAAAAATGGTCCACGCCGAGGCGGGTTCTGCGCGCTGGAATAACAGCAAACCGATAGGCAACCAGGCCAGCGGACTGACTGGTCGCAGCAATGAAATGATCGGATTAAGCATGCTGGCGATAAAACTGAAGCGCCCGATCAGAAATCCCGCCGGGATGCCGATCAGTGCCGCCAGCCCGAAGCCCATCGCCACACGTTTAAGCGACGCCAGAACGTTCCAGCCAATGCCCATGTCGTTCGGCCCGGCGATGTAAAACGGATCGGCGAAAATCACTTTCGCCGCTTCCCAGGTTTTCAGCGGGGTCGGAAACCCGTTACTGCTGAGCGCGGCAATTTGCCAGATGGCGATCAGTACGATGGCTCCCAGCAGCGCCGGAATAGCTTTTTGCAAAACACGGTGCATCACGACGCGCAACCGTGCGGTATCAGTCGTTTTTACGGCACTGACCGGCGCGGCTGCGTTCTGCGTTACCGGGGCGATCGGTACAATTTGTGCACTCACCGGTTCAGGCAGCGCGACAACATGAGATTTTGAATTCATGGACATCAGCGACCTCACTTAACGTTTCATGGCAAAACTGTTGGCATATTCGGCAGGGTTGCTGCCGTCCCAGACTTTTCCGTCTGTCAGCGTGCTGCTGCGCATATCACCGGACGGCAGGTTGATGCCACCGGCTGCAGTCGCCGCCTGTTTATAGACGTCAATACGGTTAATTTTTTGGGCGACGGCCAGATAGTCCGGATCATTGTTCAGCAATCCCCAGCGTTTGTGCTGAGTCAGGAACCACATGCCGTCGGAGAGATACGGATAGTTGACCGCGCCGTCGTTGAAGAAACGCATGCTGTGTGCGTCTTTCCACTTTTTGCCCAGTCCGTTTTCGTAATCGCCAAGCATCCGTCCCTGAATCGTTGCCACCGGCGTATTGATGTAGGCTCGTGCTGAGATAACCTGCGCGGTTTCGATACGGTTGGCGTCAGAAGTGTCAATCCAGCGTGAGGCGTCAAGTACCGCAGCGGTCAGCGAACGGGCGGCGTTGGGATTAGCCGCGACCCAGGCCGACGTGGTGCCGAGAATTTTTTCCGGATGATCCGGCCAGATATCCTGTGACGTGACCGCAGTGAAACCTATTTCGTCCTGAATGGCGCGCTGATTCCAGGGTTCGCCGACGCAGTAACCGCTCATGTTGCCGATCTTCATGTTCACTGCCATTTGCGGCGGCGGCACGACCACGTTACGCACATCGTTAAACGGGTGGATACCGGCGTTCGCCAGCCAGTAATACAGCCACATGGCGTGAGTACCGGTGGGGAAAGTCTGCGCAAAGGTGTAGGTGCCTTTCGCGCTGGCATCGACCCTTTTTTTCAGCGAGTCCCCGTCGGTGACACCGGCCTGTTTCAGCTGATTAGAAAGCGTGATCGCCTGTCCGTTGTTATTGAGCGACATCAGCATTGCCATGTCGTGCTGCGGACCGGATACGCCCAGTTGCAGGCCATACACCAGCCCGTAAAGCACATGCGCGGCATCGAGTTCGCCGGACACGAGTTTGTCGCGCACTGATGCCCAGCTCGATTCCTTGCTGGGGATAATTTTGATGCCGTACTTTTCATCAAATTTTTTCACTGCCGCCATCACCACGGAGGCACAATCGGTCAGCGGAATAAATCCGACGCGGATTTCTTTTTTCTCGGGCGCATCTGAACCGGCCGCCCAGACGCTGTTCATAAAGCCCGGCATCATCATGCTGCCGCCCAGTACCGCACTGCCGGCAATAAAGCGGCGGCGGGAGAATTGTCCCGGAGTTTTTTTATCATCTGGCGTCATTGCGGCTTCCTGTGATGTTGAAAAATGAACAAAAAAAAAGCGTCCAGTCAGCGCTCAGTTTCCTGAACGCTGACGGACGCCTTTATCCGTAATCCTGACTAAACCGCCATTGGTTTAGTCCTTATGTCGTAAAAACAATGCAGCTTATATGCCAACTTCGTACATCACTGTAAAAACAGACTGTTAGCGGCTTTGCCGCGTCATTCCCGCCGCCCGGTGCACCGCGACAGAACGTGGTGCACATCACAATGGCACACCAACAGTGCAGATACTCCTTAAGGATTAATCACTTTTCTTCCCTAATACTGCCGACACCGCGAGCATCGCTTCGGCGATGTCCGACAGTTTCTTGTTCTGGTTCATCGCCATATCACGCAGGGTTTTATGCGCCTGCGGTTCGGTCAGTCCGTGATGTTGCATCAGCAATCCTTTGGCGCGTTCCACCAGCTTTCGCTCAGCCAGCGTCGCGCGAAGCCCGGCCAGTTCAGCGTCGAGTACCTGTAACTGACGGGATTGCTGCTCGACCAGTTCCAGGACGGAACGACTCAGTTGCGGCGGGATCAGCGCCGGATAATGCGAATCCTGCGGGGGAATTTGCCCGATATCCTGCTGCTGAAGGGCAAGAGACGCCTGCGCTTCACGGATCCGCTCGCGGCAGCACGCCATCAGAACGTCTTCAAGCACATCTTCCACCACTTTCATCCCGTCAATACGTGCCGTGGTCACCTCAAACCAACGCAGTGCGGCAGCCGGACCCTCGTCCGCCGGTGTGGTGCGGGTACAGGCAATTCGCCGCAGGCGCTCGAACTCGCTGCTGTCGGTGTCCAGTTGCTGTTGCCACAGCGCCAGACAGCGGGCATCGGCAAACTCCCTGAAGGTTTGAAAACACCGCTCCTGGCCTTCGATCAGTGCCAAAAGCTGCTGGTGTGCCACGTCATCGAAATGCCGTGCGGCAAATCCTGCTGCGCCGGTTGCACGCTCCTGTCCGGCCAGTTCTTTACCCTGCATAAAACTGAACATTGCCAGTAACGTACGCGAAATAGACGGATCACCTGAAATATCAGCGGCTTCAAACACCAGCGCCAAATGTGTGCGGATAACCTCGCTGTATTGCCGCATCGCTTCCGGCTGGCTGATATCCTGTACCTGCACCTGACGGCGCAACACCGGCAAGGTGCTGAGGCTGTGTAAGACGGCAGCGATACGGCTGAACAGACGCGGCGCATTACCTATGCTCTGACCGTTCAGATCCAGCGCAAGCAACTGCTGATCCACTGCCTGTTCCGCCATCCGGACCTGTAGCGCCCGCTCACCCAGTTGCTCCGCCCACAGTTCGCCGTGCGAACATAAATAGATATTCGCCGTGCCCCGTTCACGTTGCAGCATGTGGATCAGCCTGCTGACCGCGCCGACCAGCCTGCCCATTTCCAACAGCTGTTGCAGGCAGAGAATTTCACTTTTTTTCGATGCCAGTACAAAATTAAGGGCAGAAAGGGACATGAATGAACCTGATATTGGCCAGAGATTGAGAAAGTAAAGCAAGAAGTGTGCCGGAAGGGGTAAGGCAAAACGGCCCGGTCAGCGCCCTCTCCTGCGAAGCGGAGAATCGGGGTGGGTATGACAGTAAGATTCAGAAATTTAAGTGGAGGTAAACGGGAAATTCCGGGCGCATTACTGTGCCCTTTTATGATAAACCGGTGAAAGTCATCTTAAAGATAAATATATTGTTCATAAAAAGCTCTCCCTGATGATAATTGAACGTATCAGGTATTTTGCGGTGCTTAATAAGTGATTCATCAAATCACACGCAGGCCACACAACCCCTATAAAAAC
>NZ_JAFMOS010000580.1 GCF_019049755.1 Rahnella perminowiae | reverse complement strand
CTTTAAGTTAACCGCTAAATGAGCGCAATGCACAATAGATTAATGATGTATTAAGTAAACTCACTGACGATGGCGTTTTTATATGCCATCGTCAGCCGGAAAAATCAATTACGGTCAGAATGCGCGATCATTCCTCAGAAAAGCCCCATCGGTTTACTCGAATAAGAAACGAGTAAACATTTCGTTTGCTGATAGTGATCCAACATCATTTTATGAGTCTCGCGCCCGATACCGGACTGTTTGTAACCTCCAAATGCGGCATGCGCCGGATAAGCGTGATAACAGTTGGTCCATACGCGTCCGGCCTGAATATTGCGGCCCATGTGATAGGCCACATTGCCGTCACGACTCCAGACACCTGCGCCTAATCCGTAAGCGGTATCATTGGCAATTCGCAGCGCATCGTCCATATCTTTAAACGTGGTGACGGCCAGCACCGGTCCGAAGATTTCTTCCTGGAAAACACGCATGTTGTTTTTACCCAGCAAAATAGTGGGTTGCAGGTAATATCCCTCGTTCAGCGAACCTTCGAGTTTTTTCTTCGCGCCGCCGGTCAGTACCTCTGCGCCCTCTTTTTTACCGATTTCGATATAATCCAGAATGGTTTTCATCTGTCCGGCAGAAACCTGCGCGCCCATCTGGGTTTCAATATCCAACGGGTTACCGGTTTTAATAGCCTCAACACGTTTGATCGCACGTTCCATAAAACGTTCGTAGATAGATTCCTGAACCAGCGCACGGCTCGGACAGGTACAGACTTCACCCTGATTGAAGGCAAACAGCGCAAACCCTTCCAGCGCTTTGTCGAAGAATTCATCCTCTTTATCCATCACATCGGCAAAGAAAATATTGGGTGATTTACCGCCCAGTTCCAGCGTGGCCGGGATCAGGTTTTGTGCGGCATAGCCGGCGATTTGCTGGCCGACCTCCGTCGAGCCGGTAAACGCCACTTTCGCGATACGTTTAGACGTCGCCAGATATTCGCCGATCTCACCACCCGCGCCGTTAACCACATTAATGACGCCCGCAGGCAAAATGTCCTGCACCAGCTCCATCAACAACAGAACGGACAGCGGCGTCAGTTTGGCGGGTTTGAGCACAATGCAGTTACCTGCCGCCAGCGCCGGTGCCATTTTCCAGCACGCCATCAACAGCGGGAAGTTCCACGGGATAATCTGCGCCACCACGCCGAGCGGTTCGTGGAAATGATACGCAACGGTTTCGCTGTCGATTTCGCTGATCCCGCCTTCCTGCGCACGCACGCAAGAGGCGAAATAGCGGAAATGGTCGATGGCTAACGGCACGTCGGCGCCGCTGGTTTCGCGGATCGGTTTACCGTTATCCCAGGTTTCGGCGTTTGCCAGCAGTTCAATGTTTTGTTCCATGCGATCGGCGACTTTCAGCAGTAAATTTGCACGCTGCTGCACCGGCATTTTTCCCCATGCGTCTTTGGCCTTATGGGCGGCGTCCAGCGCCAGATCGACGTCATCGGTGCCGGAGCTGGCCACTTGACACAGTACCTCACCGGTCACCGGTGTCAGATTGTCGTAATACTGTTTTTTCACCGGCGCGACCCATTCACCGCCAATGAAGTTGTCGTATTGTTTTTTGAGTTTAAGCGGGAAACCGTATTCTTCCGGTTTGACGGCATGAGGATTTTTATCATAAGCCATGATGGAACTCCTTTATGCAGCAGGGATTAGCAGAGCGCTGCATAAAGTCTAGGCAGTGAAAATCGAACCGGTGGGATGTAAAGAGAACTCTTCGAGCGGCTTCACACCTTTTTAGCTGCAAAGCTGGCGTTACCACTCCCGGGTGGGGTGGTGCGCGCGAAACTCTCGCGCTGGAACAGGCGTTCTGCCAGTTTTACCAGTTCAGGACGCTCAACACACCAGCCCGGCGCGATACGCCGGAAATTGAGATAGCCCAGACAACAGGCGACGGCAATGTCGGCCACATTGAGGCTTTCAGAATTGAGCAATGTACGGCTTGCCGCATGCTTTTCCAGCGCATCCAGCCCGCGCAACAGTTTTTCCCTCTGGCGCAAAATCCAGGCTTCGTTACGTTTATCAGCATCGCGGCGACCTTCCAGCACCAGCGCCACGGCGGCATCAGTGACACCGTCGGCCAGCGATTCAATTTGCCTCACACGTAACGCGTCCAGCGGTTGCCACGGCAACAGCGTGGGTGCGACATTCATCAGTTCGATGAACTGCACAATAATCGGCGAATCATAAAAAACTTCGCCATCATCGGCCACCAGCGCGGGGACTTTTCCGAGAGGATTGTACTGTGTGATTTTGCAGCCCGGTTCGTGGGGCGTGTCGTTAATGAAATCAAACGGGATGCCTTTTTCCAGCAACATCACCGAAATTTTGCGCACATACGGGCTGGTATAACTGCCGATCAATTTCATCAGACCCTCCTCGTTTTCGCCGGAACCTCTATTAAAACTAGCAGCCATGCAGGGGTTTACCAGTCACGGCTGCCGGTTTTACCGGTTATTCAGCGGGAAACAGGAACGGGTTGATGCCGCTGCCGGAAAAACCTTTGTCTTCCAGACGGTCATCAAGTAACAGCGTCGCAAGGTCGTCCGCTACCGCGTCTGCCTGCGGGTCTTTATCCTGATAAATCACTTTCAGGTAAGCATTGCAATCGTCGCAGGCTTCGGCTTTCACCGTGGCCTGTTCATCGCCGATGGACCAGAGGTTTACATGTTCCATTGCATCGCAGTTGCTGCATTTTGCGCGCACGACATGCCATTCACTTTCGCAAAGATTACAGTGCAGATAGCGCAGGCCGCTGTGGGCACCAAACGCGATCACCGCAGAAACGGGAACGCTGCCGCACACCGGACAGAACAGACGATTTTCGCCATAATCTGCCCGCCCGACACCGCGCAGTTGCGCCGCCATCTGTGCCCAGTACAGCGACAACGCAGCCCAGATAAACGGGGCTTTGTCAGCCGGAACGTGTTTGAAATCCTGGCAAAGCAGCTCTGTCGCCATCATTTCGCGCTGAAGATTCGGGGAGTGTTCAAGGCGCTCAAGCACACCGAGCACCGGCTCTGACGCGCCGTGTTTGAGCACCCTAATCAGCGCATCCAGCAATGTAAGCCAGTGCGGCGTTCGTGGAAACAACCGGCAATCGAGCGGCGGTTTACCCGCCGCTTTCGCTAATTCATCACGCAGGTCGACAGTGAGCGGGAAATCTTTCAGCACGCGCTGCTGGGCATCGCAAATCGCCGCAGCAAAATTCAGATATCCGTCGAGCGGGCTGTCTTCGGCCAGTTTACGCAGGCGATCGGCACGGCGCTGATACAGCGTTTTCAGATTGGCGAACAGTACCGGCGGGATATTCCCCGCCGTGGTTTTACCGTCTGCCAGCGCGTCCCGGGGGACAATCTGGATGCTCATCCGGCTTTCCTCTCATCTTTATCTTGTTCTTTTTTCAACGCTTCAGCACGCACCTGACGGTACCAGCGTGGGTGGTGATACTTCGCCCATGACGCAGGCACTTTACCGCCGGTCATCGCCGGGATAGAGCCTTTCGCCCAGGTCGCAGCGTAGACATGCATGATAATCACCAGAATCAGGCCGATGCCGGCCAGCGAATGCACCAGCAGCGCCAGACGGATCAGCGGGATCGGGAAATAACCGGCAAACCACGGACGCCAGATAATGACGCCACTGGCCATCAGAAGCACAAGACAACTGATCGCCGCCCAGAACACGCATTTCTGACCGAAGTTGTAGCGCCCGGTATCGCCGACCTCATGGTTGGTCAGCACTTTACCGATATTTTTCACCCACACAATGTCGTCTTTTTCCGGCAGGTTGTGCTTCCAGTAGCGCAAGAACATGCCGAGGAAAGAGATGAACATCACCACGCCGAAAAACGGATGCAGGATACGCGCCATCTGGGGTGTGCCGTAAATGTTCATCAGCCAGTTAAACGACGGGAAAAAGAAGCCGATGCCGCTGAGGGCGAGCGTCACAAAACAAAAGGCAACAATCCAGTGATTGAGACGTTCCGCCAGATTATAGCGCTGGATTAACTTCTCTTTTTTCATGGTCGTTTCTCCTCATCATCATGTTTTTCTTCCTCTTCTCTGTGCTCATCCTCTTTCACGTAGTTCGGCCCCACGCCCAGGAAATGGAATGCTGCGGCGGCGAAAGTTACTGCGAAGCCGACAGCAGCCAGTGGTTTCCAAACCCCTTTCCACAAGGTGACCGCCGCGCTGATGGCCGGATCTTTTGGCAGGCCGTGATACAACTCAGGATTGTCGGCGTGATGCAGCACGTACATCACGTGCGTACCGCCAACACCCTGCGGATCGTATAAACCGGCATGATCAAACCCGCGACCTTTCAGCTCGCTGACCCGTTCTGCGGCTAAATCCTGCATGGCGGTTTTCGTACCGAAATGAATCGCGCCGGTCGGGCAGGTTTTCACACACGCCGGTTCCTGGCCCACACTCACACGGTCAACGCACAGCGTGCATTTATAGGCACGGTTATCCTGTTGGTTGATGCGCGGAATGTTGAACGGGCAACCGGCGATGCAGTAACCGCAGCCGATGCAATGTTCCGACTGGAAATCGACGATGCCGTTGGCGTACTGCAAAATCGCCCCTTCCGCCGGACAAGCCTTCAGGCAGCCCGGATCGGCGCAGTGCATACAGCCGTCTTTGCGGATCAGCCATTCCAGCTTGCCGTTTTGTTCCACTTCAGAGAAACGCATCACCGTCCAGGATTTCGCACTGAGATCCATCGGGTTATCGTAAACGCCGGTGTTGATACCGACCTCATCGCGCAGGTCGTTCCATTCGGAACAGGCGACCTGACAGCCTTTACAGCCAATGCAGGTGGTGACGTCGATAAGTTTCGCCACTTCCTGCTGATGGTCACGGGCGCGCGGCGCTGGCGTCAACCCGTTGGTTGCGGACTTACGCAGTATGTCCTGAGATTGCATTGCCATAATTCGCCTCCGTTAGACCTTTTCCACGTTAACCAGGAACGCCTTGAATTCCGGCGTTTGCGAGTTAGCGTCACCGACTGACGGCGTCAGCGTATTGGCTAAATAACCTTTACGCGTCGCACCTTCAAATCCCCAGTGGCACGGGATGCCAATGGTATCGACGTGCTTACCGTCGATGGTCAGCGGCCGGATGCGCCTGGTCACCACGGCTTTGGCCACGATGAATCCGCGCTTCGAAGACACTTTCACTTCATCACCCTGCGCAATGCCCTTCGAGGCGGCCAGACTTTCGCCGATCTCGATAAACTGCTCAGGCTGCGCAATGGCGTTGAGCAACGCGTGTTTGGTCCAGTGGCGGAACAATTCGGTAATTGAATAGGTGGTCGCCACATACGGGAAGTCTCGGGCGGTGCCCATATTCGGCAAATCACTGGCAAAAATACGCGCAACCGGGTTCGAGATAACGTCCGGATGCAGCGGGTTGGTGCCAATCGGTGATTCGATAGGTTCGTAATGCTCGGGGAACGGACCGTCGGCCATTTTGTCGGTCGCAAATAAACGCCCGACGCCTTCCTGTTGCATGATGAACGGCCCGACACCCGAACCCGGCGCAGCGGCGCTGTAATCCGGGACGTCAAAACCGGTCCACTTCGCACCATCCCAGCGGATGATTTCGCGTTTCGGATCCCACGGCTGTCCCTGCGGGTCGGCGGAGGCGCGGTTATACAGAATGCGGCGGTTGAGCGGCCAGCACCATGCCCAGCCGGACGTGCAGCCCAGACCGGACGGATCGGCGTTATCGCGGCGCGCCATCTGATTACCGGCTTCCGTCCAGCTTCCCGTATAAATCCAGCAGAAACTGGCCGTGCTGCCGTCATTTTTCAGATGGGCAAATGTTGAAAGTTGCTGGCCTTTTTTCGCCAACAGATTGCCCTGATCGTCATGAATATCGGCCAGCGCTTTGCCGTTGGCTTCGCGGGCGATCTCTTCCGGCAACGGGTCGAGTGGATCCTGATAATCCCACGCCATATTCAGCACCGGCAGCGGGTTCGCACCGCCTTCTTTCTGATACAGTTCGCGCAGTTTCATAAACAGACGGGCGATAATTTTGCCGTCATGCAGCGCTTCACCCGGTGGCTCAGAGGCCTGAAAGTGCCATTGCAGCCAGCGACCGGAGTTGACTATTGATCCGTTTTCTTCGGCGAAACAGGAAGACGGCAGGCGGAACACTTCGGTCTGAATATCGGCGGTTTGTACGTCGTTCATCGCGCCGTGGTTCTGCCAGAAATTCGAGGATTCGGTGACCAGCGGGTCGATCACCACCATGTATTTGAGTTTCGAGAGCGCGCGCGAAGATTTGTTTTTATCCGGGAATGCCGCCAGCGGATTGAAGCCCTGCACGATATAGCCGTTGAGTTTGCCTTCGGTCATCAGCTCGGCCTGTTGCAACACATCGTAGCTTTTGTCCCATTTCGGCAACCAGTCAAAGCCCCAGTCATTTTCCGCCGTGGCATGTTCGCCCCAGAAGCTTTTCATCATGCTGACGAAAAAATTCGGCGTGTTTTTCCAGAAATTGACCTGTCCGTCCACCAGCGGCACGGGGGTGATTTGTTGCAGATAATCAGTAAAACGGGTCTGTTTTTCAGACGGCAAAGGCATGTAGCCGGGCAGGTTCAGAGACAACAAACCGAGGTCGGTATAGCCCTGAATATTAGAGTGACCGCGCAGGGCATTCACGCCACCGCCGGGCATACCGATATTGCCGAGCAGCAACTGAATCATCGCCGCACAGCGGATGATTTGTGCGCCGCCGGTATGGTGCGTCCAGCCCAGTGCATACAAAATGGTCGACGTTTTGTCGCGCGCACAGGTTTCCGCCAGAATGGAACTGATCAGCAGGAAATCTTCTTTCGGGGTGCCGCACAGGCGCTCCACCAGTTCCGGCGTGTAACGGGATACGTGCGCTTTCAGCAGATTCCACACACAGCGCGGGTCCTGCAACGTTTTATCCTGTTTCGCGAAGCCTTTTTCATCAAGCTGATAGTGCCAGCTTTCCTTGTTATAGGCTTTTTTCGCTGCGTCAAAACCGCTGAACAGCCCGTCGTTAAATTCATAGTCTTCACGCACCAGCAGGCTGGCGTTGGTATATTCCCGGACGTATTCGGTCTGGATTTTATTGTGGATGATCAGGTAGTTGATCATACCCAGCAGGAAAACCGTGTCGGAACCGGCGCGGATAGGCGCGTAAATATCGGCCACGGCAGCACTGCGGTTAAAGCGCGGGTCGACCACGATGACTTTAGCGTTGTTTTTGGTTTTGGCCTCAATCACCCATTTGAATCCGACCGGATGCGCTTCTGCCGCATTTCCGCCCATAATCAAAATCACGTTGGCATTTTTGATGTCGACCCAGTTGTTGGTCATCGCGCCACGACCGAACGTAGGCGCTAATGCTGCAACGGTCGGGCCGTGACACAGCCGGGCCTGGCAGTCGATCGCCACCATACCCAGTGCGCGGGTGAATTTCTGATCAAGCAGACCGGTTTCGTTACTGGCCGCTGAAGAACACAGCATACCGGTGGTCAGCCAGCGGTTGACCGTGACGTTATTGTCATTTTTCTCGACAAAGTTGGCATCGCGGTCATCTTTCATCAGGCGGGCGATACGGGAAATCGCCTCATCCCAGGAGATGCGCTGCCACTTATCGGAGCCGGGTGCACGGTACTGCGGATGTGTCAGGCGGCCTTCACTGTGGATGTAATCCAGCACACCTGCACCTTTCGGGCACAACGAGCCACGACTGACCGGATGATCGGCGTCACCCTCTACATGAAAGATATTTTCAGTGACATTTTTTGCGCCGTCGCCCTGGCTGTAAATCAGCATGCCGCAACCTACGGAACAGTAAGTGCAGTTGTTGCGGGTTTCACGTGAGCGAAGCAGTTTGTATTGGCGGGTTTCCGCCAGCGCCAGAGTCGGCGTGAATCCTAATAATGCTGCTGTGGTGCCGGCCATACCACCCGCACATATTTTGAATAATTGTCTTCTGCTGACTTGCATGAAAGACTCCTTCCCATCATTTAGGCACACATTGCTTTTCAAATTGGCGCTTTCATGAACAACGTCGAAAGCGGTAAAATTAAGGTATAAAGTCCTGATTTTTTGTACGGCTTATGTAGCCGGAATGTTTATAAGGTTATTGCTAATGGATGTCCATCACGTAAACGAACTGGGCGAAAAAGATGACAAAAAAGTGACTCAGATCATCGGAGCGAGCCAAAAACCGGTGATGCAACGCACACATCTCAATGAACCTGAAGATGACTGGATTGCTCAGGAAGTGCCCGTCGCTCTGGTCTATAACGGCATTTCACATGTGGTGATGATGGCGTCGCCAAAAGATTTACAAGCCTTTGCGCTGGGCTTTTCATTGTCAGAAGGGATTATTGAATCCACCGGTGAGATTTACGGGATGGAGGTGACGCCAAACTGCCACGGTATAGAAGTTAATATCGAACTGTCGAGCCGCCGTTTTGCCGGGCTGAAAGAACGCCGCCGGGCTATGGCGGGCCGCACCGGTTGCGGAGTCTGCGGCATCGAACAGTTAGACGATCTGTTCCGCCCGCTCGCGCCACTGCCGTTTACCCAAACGTTTGAGCTGGCGAATCTGGATAATGCGCTGCATCAGCTGAAATCCGTACAGGAAATCGGCCAGCTTACCGGTTGCACCCACGCCGCTGCCTGGATCACGCCGGAAGGTCAGTTACTGGGTGGATGCGAAGATGTGGGCCGTCACGTGGCGCTGGATAAAATGCTGGGTATCCGTGCCAGACAGAGCGACTGGAAATCCGGTGCCGCGCTGGTATCAAGCCGCGCCAGTTATGAAATGGTGCAAAAAGCCGCCATGTGCGGCATCGAAATTCTGTTCGCCGTCTCCGCCGCCACCACGCTCGCGGTCGACGTCGCCGAAAAATGCAATCTGACGCTGGTCGGTTTCAGCAAACCGGGACGGGCAACGGTGTATACGCATCCGCAGCGGCTGAGGTAAACTCAGCGCAGAATTTGAACAGTTATCCATCAATGTGGGCGTATTCGAGAATACGCATTTTGATTTCCCACCGATTAAAAGTGCAGAAGCTGATGCTGAAAAGGCAGAGATCCATATCTTCACCGGCCCGAACGGCTGCGGGAAAAGTACTCTGCTGTATGCGCTGGCGGCGGTATTTGATGAAGCAAAATGGGGGACATGTCTTTAATTAATTCGCGGCTGGCGACAAAAGACAACCGTGTTCATTACATGTTTGACCATCAAAACGGTTCATATAGCGGGTATAAGTTTCTGGCTCAAGGCGGTGACAGCCTTGGTTATTCTGATTCAAGCTATTCAGAAATTATTTATGAATACCATCAATCTGCAAAAGCATTCCTTGATTCTGGAAGAGATTTTTGAAGTGAAGGAACAGTTTGATGTCGAAAACGTTTCCGCTGGTATTCACCCAAATGCTATGAAAATGTCCGCCAAAAGTTATTCGACGCAAGCCTTCAACATTGTGCATTTTGCGACGGACTGACCGGTGCTGAAAGCCGCCAGACCATCGAACATTTTAAGCCCAAGGAACGCCACGCCTTTCCGGAACTGGCTTTCCACTGGCAAAATCTTTATCCCTGCTGTGACCGCTGTCAGAGTGAAAAAGGTAACCGATATGATCCCGCACTGCTCAACCCTGATGATCTCGAATATCATTTTGATGATTACTTCGTGGCAAATTACCTGACAGGTGAAATTGAAGTATCTCCGCTCGCCAGCACGGAAAACGGTCACAGAGCATGTGTTACTCTTGAGCTATATGGATTAAATCTGGATATCCGTACTGCGCGTCGTAAACGGGAAGCGCAAATATTTCAGCGCAGAAATCCGGAAACAGAACTCTTAGATGACTTCAGTTATCGCTATTTCATCAAGAACAGCTAAAGGCCCCTTTAAGCACCGCGTGCCTTTAGACAATTTAGGATTGTTTGCGGTTATCTGGTTCTAAGCCCCGAATAACAGGCGCTTACGCGTATCTATCCGCTGGCGGGGACAGAGATAATCATTTTCAATATCATTTAATTAACTATAATGATCCGACTGATTACGCGGTGCTCACAATGACGGTGCCGCCCTACACTACGGAGACGATGAACATGAGTTATTCACTGCCATCACTGCCTTACGCATACGACGCACTCGAACCGCATTTCGACAAAGAAACGATGGAAATCCATCACACTAAACATCACCAGACTTACGTTAACAACGCTAACGCTGCGCTGGAAAGCCTGCCGGAACTGGCTGCACTGCCGGTTGAAGAACTGATCACCAAGCTGGATCAGGTTCCTGCAGACAAGAAAGTCGTTCTGCGTAACAACGCAGGTGGCCACGCTAACCACAGCCTGTTCTGGAAAGGCCTGAAAACCGGCACCACACTGCAAGGCGAACTGAAATCTGCCATCGAACGCGATTTCGGCAGCGTTGACGCTTTCAAAGAAACTTTCGAGAAAGCAGCGGCAACCCGTTTCGGTTCAGGTTGGGCATGGCTGGTACTGAAAGATGGCAAACTGGCCGTCGTTTCTACAGCTAACCAGGACAGCCCGCTGATGGGCGAAGCCATTTCCGGCGCTTCCGGTTACCCGCTGCTGGGTCTGGATGTGTGGGAACACGCTTACTACCTGAAATATCAAAACAAACGCCCTGATTACATCAAAGCCTTCTGGGCTGTTGTAAACTGGGACGAAGCTGCAAAACGTCTGGCTGAAGCGAAGTAATTTCGCACTGCCGCCCAGCACGGGCAAGATGTCTTAGCCAATGGCGGGTCTGTGACCCGCTTTTTTATGTCCTGAATTTGTACGCATGCTCACTGTTTCACAGCGAATTATTCTTCTGTTTCCCACCATTATTAGACCCCGCTCGCATTAATCAAAAATACGCCACACATCCTATAAAGTTTATGAAAAAGCCTACCGATAGATTGTTCACAAAGGCGTCACAAAACCGCATGTCTATTTAAAAGGGATGTTTGACGGAGAATGATTATGAGTAACGGATCGGGTCTTTCGCAGTGGATGAACAATCTTAAGGTCGGCACCAAACTGGGTCTGGGTTTCGGCCTGGTGCTTTTGATCGCGGCCGTCATTACCACTGCGGGAATGATTAAATTTAACGACATCAGTCAGCGTGCGGAAAAAGTCGATTTCAGTAATCAGATGAATGCATTACTCAATGATGCCCGCCTCAGCCGTACGCTTTATCAGCTCAATTACAATCCGGTGTATCTCAAACAAAACCAGGACAACATTGACGCACTGTCGCAACTGATAACCCAGTCGAAAGACAAGCTGGACTGGGATACCGCCAGTCAAACAAATCTCGATCAGGTGCCGGTGAAAATCCATGAGTACCAGCAGGCGCAGGCCGCATTCAAAGAAGCCGTCGATCGCAAAGATGCGGTGCGGGCCAGCTGGAATCTTTCCGAGACGGAAGCCGTGGTGACGCGTTTGCAGGATCAGTTACGCGTAGAAGATGCCGATCCTTCCATTCGGCTTTCACTGGCTGAAGTGATTCAGAAACTGATCAGTGTGCGTTATAACGTGCGCGGCCTGTTGCTGAACATTAATAAAGAAACTGAAGCCAAGCTGTTGAAGTCAATTGATGATACGCAAGCGAATGCTAAAAAACTCAACGCATTATTGTTGCCGGATCAGCAGGCCACACTTGCCCCGCTGATGAGTGCACTGGCAACCTATAAAAATCACGTTCAGGCGTTCATGCCGGCTTATGAAGATGAACAAAAAAATTCACAATTGCTGTCAGTAAAAGCCGCAGAGATGAACGCTCTGGTAGCGAAAATCTTTAAAAATGAACTGATTAACACGCATAAAGATATACGTGATGCGCAAAACATCATGATGGTGATTACACTGATCGTACTGCTGGTCGGGATTATCATTGCATGGCGAATCACCCGCCAGATTGCCCAGCCGCTGCGTGATACGCTGAAAACAGCAGAGGCGATTGCGCAGGGTGACCTGACTGTGGCGCATCCGACCACACGTCGCGATGAACTGGGCATGCTGATGAACGCGGTATCCGCAATGAGCCAGAACCTCAGCACCATGATTTATGAAATCCGCTCCGGTGTTTCACAGGTATCTCACGCGGCGGCGGAAATCGCTGCCGGGAATACCGATCTTTCCTCACGCACCGAACAGCAGGCTGCGGCCGTCGAAGAAACCGCCGCCAGCATGGAAGAACTGAGCGCAACGGTGAAACAGAACGCTGATAATGCCCATCACGCCAGCAAACTGGCCAGCGAAGCTTCAGGTACCGCGACGCTCGGTGGCAAACAGGTCGGCCAGGTGGTCGACACCATGCAGCAGATTTCCGGCAGCTCAAAACGTATTGCTGAAATTACCTCCGTCATCAACGGCATCGCGTTCCAGACCAATATTCTGGCGCTGAACGCCGCCGTTGAAGCCGCCCGGGCCGGTGAACAGGGGCGCGGATTCTCCGTCGTCGCCTCGGAAGTCCGCACACTGGCACAGCGCAGTGCACAGGCAGCGAAAGAAATTGAAGGACTGATTGCCGAATCCGTTGAGCGGGTGAATACCGGTGCGAAGCTGGTGGAAAACACCGGACGAACCATGCAGGACATCGTAAAATCGGTCTCGCATGTGCGCGATATTATGGGTGAAATCGCCTCTGCTTCTGACGAACAAAGCCGTGGCATCAGTCAGATTTCGCAAGCGATTGTCGAAATGGACAGCACGACACAGCAGAATGCCGCGCTGGTTGAGCAGTCTTCCGCCGCCGCTGATTCACTCGAAGATCAGGCCGCGACGCTGACCCAGGCAGTCTCGGTATTCCGTCTGGCTGATAATGGCGACAGACTGGATGCGCCAGCATCCGCCGCGCTGCGCCGTCCGACTCTGGCACTGCCGGCACAAAGCAAAACCAGTCAGGATAACTGGGAAACGTTCTGATTAACGATTTAACCTGCGCACCCGTTTGTGTGCAGGTATTCCTTCTACTCCCGCTGTCGAATGCAGGTTATGCTTGAGCAAGTGACCTTTCAGCAGCGGAGAGCTTATGCATTATCCCGACGTATATATCGGTACCATCGAACATTATCCCGATTTTTCATCCAGTGCGATTGCCAAACGTCAGGTTGATGGCAGCATCGCTTTAACGCCGCTCGGGCTGGAAAATGATCAGCAAGCCGAAAAGGCTTATCACGGTGGCGCTGACCGCGCGCTGTGCCATTTCCCCCGCGAACATTACGCCTGGCTGCGCCAGCAATTTCCCGAAGAAGAAGACCGCTTTCATCCCCCTGCGTTTGGCGAAAATCTTTCAACGCTGGGCATGACCGAAGATAACGTGTTTATCGGCGATATTTTCCGCTGGGGCGACGCGCTGATTCAGGTCACCCAGCCGCGCGCGCCCTGCTACAAGCTGAATCATTTTCTCGACTGCAAAAACCTGTCGCCGTTGTTACAACAAAGCGGACGTTGTGGCTGGTTATATCGGGTCGTCAGTACCGGAAATGTCAGCGGCGACCGGCCGCTGGAATTGCTGACGCGCAACAGCGAGGTGTCTGTTGCAGAAGCGATTTCTATCGCCTTCAACATGCCATTTGATGAGGAACAGTATCGCCGTCTGATGTCTGCCGCAGGGATCTCCGCCAGCTGGAGTAAAACCATGCAAATGCGGCTGGTAAACCGCAAGATCGAAGATTTTGGACGACGATTGTTTGGGAAGTAATGTTAACGCCCTCCCCTTCGCAGGGGGAGGAGCAGGGCAAAACTTCACCCCCGGAGTATTAGTTTAGAATTCTTTCTTAGAAAAACCGGTCACCGCTTTCAGGCCCATTTCGCGGCCCAGCGCCGTCATCGGGTGAACCACCACGATACCGCGTACGGTTTTCTTCAGCGTGCCCATATCAGCCTGTTCTTTCTTGGTGATTTCACGGCTGAACAGCTTTTCCAGCTTCTGCGCTTCGGTGCTGAGTTTTTTCTCACGCACGGCTTTCAGACGCGCGATTTCTGCCGCGAGCTTTTCTTTTTCTTCTTCGTGCTTAGCGATTAACTCGGCGTTACCCGCCTGAATCACGATCGCATCTTTGTGATTCAGTGCATCCAGCATATCGCTGAGACGTTTGATCTCGGCTTTTTCAACTTCTTTCATGATTTCAGATCCGTTCATGCCGCAGCGGGCACGATTGTAAATGGGGGATAATAACCGTCAGTGTATCAGGAAGTGCGGGATTCTTCAGCTTGCTCCTGCGTTTCTGCCAGCCCCGGAGGCAAACCGCACATCTCACAGGCCCGCTCACCAATGCGGATCATTGCTGAAATATAGCGTGTATCAAAAACATAGCAGCACGACAAACGCAGGCCATTGGTGTAGCGGCCGCTGGGTGAATACAGTTGCCCCGGCGTCATACAAATTTTATCTTTCAGCAACTGGCGGAACAGCGTGACGCAGTCGACACCCGGCGGGAAATCCACCCAAATCACAAATCCGCCTGCCGGCTGTGTGGCACGGGTGCCTTGTGGAAAGTGGCGGGCGATTAGCGCGCGTGCCTGCTCAACCTGCGACGCGTAGCGCTTGCGTAAAGCCCGCAGATGATGATCGTAACCGCCTGACTCCAGAAACAGCGTCAGCGTTTGGGAAAGCAAAGCGGACTCTGCCATTGACGATACAGCTTTCAGTTTATGCAGCTTATCGGCAAAGCGTCCGCCTTCCACCCAGCCGATGCGAAAATCAGGGGCCAGCGTTTTGGTAAAGCTGGTGCAAAACAGGATCCAGCCGTCACGGTCAAAGGCTTTTACCGCCGGAGACAATGTCGCGCCAAATTGAATTTCCGCGTACAACCCGTCTTCAATCAGCGGGACATGGTGATCGTTCATCAGCCGCGCCAGCCGTTTTTTTGCCGCCAGCGGCATAGTAAAGCCCAGCGGATTTTGCGCCGTCGGCATGGCGATCACCGCATTCAGACGTTTCTCGGTCAGCAGCATTTCCAGCACATCCAGCGACAGGCCAGTTTGCGGATCCGTGGGGATTTCCACCGCTTTCAGTCCGAGACTTGCCAGCATCGGCAGCAGGTAAAAATAGGTCGGCGTTTCCAGCCCGACGCTGTCACCGGGTTTGGTGGTGACGCGCAACGCCAGCTGTAACGCTTCCATGCAACCGTGCGTAATCGTGATATCTGCGGGTTCTAAAATCATACCGAGCGCCAGTGCACGGCGGGCAATTTGCTGGCGTAACGCCGGGCTGCCCGGCGGCAGCGCGTATTGCCCGATCAGATTGGGCTGACGACGCAGCAATGATGCCATAATTCGCCCCAGCTTGCCGGTCGGGTAAAAATCGTTCGACTGCGGGCAGGCCAGCGATAAGTTGGTATAGGTGGGGTCAATTTGTGAGGCGAACACTGTGTCGATCAGATCCAGCACTTCATCTGCGGGTTTTGCGGCTGGCGTTTGTGGTTGTTCCTGTGGCTGATGGTTCAGCGCAGGCAACGCGGCACGGACATAAAAACCCGACTGCGGGCGTGCCTCGATAAAGCCGCGATCTTCCAGCCGCCGGTAAGCCGCTACCACAGTGTTGATGCTGACTGACCAGGTTTGTGCGCTGCGCCGCACGGACGGCAAACGGCTGCCCGGCGCGAGTGTGCCACGGCGGATAGCGTCCGCCAGTTGTTCTGCCAGCTGGTTATATCGGGTGTCGCTGAAATCCGCGGTGTCAGTCATGGTGTCAGTTCCGTAAAAAGCGATGGGTACAGTTTTGGGTTACGCAATCTGTAACCATAACAATAGCGTATTTCTGGTTCTGTTACCTTCTCTGTTCAGCGTTTACTCTGGCTATCTGGAAAACAGGGGATGCAGGAAAACAACATGATCGATACCGCTTTTGTCAGTTACGTCACTGTGATGTCAATTACGCCCGGCCCGAATAATCTGTTGCTGGCGGCTTCCGGGGTGAATTTCGGGCTGCGCCGCAGCGTGCCGATGATGCTGGGCATTACACTTGGCTGCGTGGTGCAATGTGCGCTGATGACTTCCATGCTGGCGATTCTGCTTAGCTGGATGACGGTGGTGCGTCTGCCGATGGCGGCAGTGGGCTGCGCCTATCTGTTCTGGTTGTCGTGGAAAATTTACCGTTCCGGTTCGCCAAAAGAAGGGACCAAACAGCAACCGATGAACATGGTTAATGGTGCATTATTTCAGGCTGTGAACCCAAAAGCCTGGCTGATGGCGACTAATGTGGCGATCTTATTCACCCCGCCTGATGGCAACATGCTGCATCATACACTGCTGATTTGTATCGGCTTCGCGCTGATCAATCTGCCCTGCATTCTGGTGTGGGTAGTGATGGGTGACAGGTTACGTCAGGCATTACGGGTAGAATGGAAGCTGAAAATGTTCAACACGATCATGGGCGGCATGATGGCGTTAACCGCGCTTTGGCTACTGGTGGGCGAAGTGCGTCATGCGATTCACTAAAACGAATCCCCAAAATAGTTCGGGTTGCAGAAAGGCGGCAAGTGATGGAATCCTGATGAGCTTACTCAAGTAAGTGATTCGGGTGACTGAACGCAGCTAACGCATCTGCGGCCCGAAGTATGACGGGGATTCACTTTTGCACCGGAGAAAGCCTGGAAGGCTGCTGATTACTGATATGGGCAATCAGCCCGGTCACGGAAAGCACCATGGTGGAGCGGACGATTTGCTGATAACGCTGGCGTTGCATGGCGATCAGCGATTCGTCGGCTTCCCCGGGTTTCAGGAAGGTCGGTGCCGGCGGCAGTTCTGTCACACAATGCAATTCACCGAACGGGCCGAGAATTTCATCATCGGTAAAACGATACTCTTCGCCGTCGTAATTCAGCTCTTCACGCAACGCCATCAGTAATTCCGCATCTTCATACTCGTGACGGCTGATTACACCCAGCGCATAAATCAGTTTTAAGCGAACAGACAAATCACCAAGCGGGCCGGTGCCGGTCAGTAAAGGTTCGACTGCATATTTCACCGCGTAATCGTCTTTGCGGAAAACCTGCACGACCAGAATATCCAGCGCTTCCGCCAGTAACTCCACAGCGGTCATTAAAAAGCTGCGCACGGTTTTACCCGCATTGAGCTTTTCAAGGACACGGTTTTCAAACGCCTGAGCTTTTTCCATAGGGCTTACTTGCATTAAAGAGCCGGTGCCGACAGCGCCCCTGGCGTCATCCATGATGCGCGCATGTCGGACAGAGACATCCTGCCCGACAGGGCTTTCTTTGCCTGGTGTTGGCGAAATCAAAATAAACGCAGTATCAGCGCATCGATTCGTAGAGAGCGACGGCTTTCGCCACGACTTCGCCATCTTCTGGCAGACCTGAAATCTGGGCGAGGGCTGCTTTTGGCCCCACTTTCTCCAGCAATTCTACCAGTTCTTTCGCTTGCGGATCCTGCTCGCTGCGATAATGCATCGCGGCCGCAATTCCTCTCACCAGGTTGTCGTTCGGCAGGCGATATTCCTGCGTACCCAGCAAAGGTTTGATCAAACGATCGCCTGCGCTCAGTTTACGCAGTGGCTGACGGCCAACGCGTTCAACATCGTCATGCAGGTACGGATTTTCGAAACGGGTCAGAATTTTTTCGATGTACGCGAAATGTTTTTCCGGGTCAAAACCGTAACGGCGGATCAGCACTTCACCGCTCTCCTCCATCGCACCACGAACCACCAGACGCACTTTCTCATCAAGAATTGCATCACGAATTGTCGCATGGCCTGCCTGCTGACCCAGATAGGCGGTGATGGCATGGCCGGTATTGAGGGTGAACAGTTTACGTTCGACAAACGCCATCAGGTTATCGGTCAGTTCCATGCCGGCGATTTCCGGCAATTCGCCTTTGAACTGGGTTTTGTCGACGATCCATTCACTGAAGGTTTCAACGGTAACCTCCAGCGGATCGGTGGTGCCAGCAGCGGCAGGCGGAACGATACGGTCAACCGCAGAATCGACAAAGCCGATATGCGCTTCAACCCAGGCTTTTTCATCTTCCGGCAGCGCATTGAATACGTGCTGTTTAAACTGGCTGGTGCCGCGCACCATGTTTTCACAGGCAATAATGTTCAGTGGCTTTTCATTGCCCTGCTGATGACGCAGCACCAGACCTTTGGCGACGTTTGGCGCGATTTTTTCCAGCACGGTCGGGCCGACGGCGGTGGTCACCAGATCGACTTCAGCGATCAGGTTGATGGCCTCCTGACCGGCGCTGTTCACGGCATTCACATTCGTGACAGGCTCAATGGTGGCCTGCTCACCGACAACGTGCACGTCATAACCTTTACGGCTGTTCAGCGCGTCCAGCAACGCAGGGCTGACATCCGCAAACGTCAGTTCAGCCCCGGCATCAGCAAGTAATTTGCCAATAAAACCGCGACCGATGTTACCTGCACCAAAATGTAATGCTTTCATAATATTTCCTTCAAATCGGAGGCCATACTTTATGGTAAAAAGCTTTGGGTAAAGCCGGGAGCCGCCCGGCTCCGAATCAACAAGCGGGTCTTTTATCAAGACCCGCTTAGTGACGCTCTACTGATTAACCGCTCAACGTTAGCCGCGAAGGATGGTCAGAACTTCTTCAACGCTGGTGGTGTTCGCCAGACGGTCAATCACCCCGTCTTCATCCAGCGCCGTGGTCAGTTTGGTGATCACGTTGATGTGCTCATTGTTACGCGCTGCAATACCGACGACCAGGCGTGCACGGTCATCTTCATCATCGCCCCAGCGGATACCCGCCGGATACTGGCAGAACACGATACCGGTTTTCAGTACGCGATCTTTCGCTTCAATGGTACCGTGCGGCACAGCAATGGATTCCCCCAGATACGTTGAGGTCAGTTGCTCACGTGCCAGCATCGCCTCCACATATTCTGCCTGAACATAACCGCCTTTCACCAGTTGTTCACCGGCAAAACGAATCGCGTCTTCTTTGGTGCCCGCATTCAGGCCGAGGAAAATGTTGCTTTCGCTGATGCGGAACAGGTTTTCGTTTTCATTGTCAGCCACAAGGCTGTCGCCCAGCGTAGTGGTCACTTTCTCTTTGTACTGGCTGGCTTTGTTCACTTCTACCAGACGGGAAGTCAGGTCCGTGTACAAGCCGCTGTCGAGGAAGTTAGTCAGCGAAATGTGCTGTGCATGTGGCACCTGACGCATGGCACGTTCGGTCAGGTCACGGTGAGTAATCACCAGATCCACGTCATCAGGCAGATTGTTGATTGCACTGTTGGTGACGCTGATGTTGGTCAGACCTGCATCCTGCACTTTTTTGCGCAGCACACCGGCACCCATGGCGCTTGACCCCATACCGGCGTCACAGGCAACGATGATTTTACGTACGGTAGACAGGTCACCCGCTACGCCTGCAACAGCCGGTTTGCCGCCTTTAGACTGGGCTTTCATATCCTGCATGCGACGTGTTGCTTCGTCCAGATCGTCGCCATCTTTCGCTTTGGTGGTTTTCAACAGGAATGCGGAGATCACGAAGGACACCGCAAATGCTGCCACAATCGCCGCAATGTTAGCGAAGTACGTGCCTTTTGGCGTCATCGCAAGAACCGCAAGAATGGAACCCGGAGAAGCCGGGGATACCAGGCCACCGTTGAGCAGCGTCAGGGTGAACACGCCGGTCATACCCCCCAGGATTACCGCCAGCAGCAGACGTGGGTTCATCAGAACGTATGGGAAATAAATTTCGTGGATACCACCCAGGAAGTGGATGATTGCCGCGCCGCCCGCAGATTGCTTAGCGCTGCCACGACCGAAGAACATGTACGCCATCAGGACGCCCATACCCGGACCTGGGTTCGCTTCGATCAGGAAGAAGATAGATTTACCGGTTTCAGTCGCCTGCTGGATACCCAGCGGAGAGAAGATACCGTGGTTGATGGCGTTATTGAGGAACAGGATTTTCGCCGGTTCAACAAAGATAGAGGCGAGCGGCAACAGGTTATGGATAACCATGATGTGCACGCCTGCAGCCAGCAATTTAGACAGGGCTTCAACCAGCGGGCCGATGGCCAGGAAAGCCAGGATTGCCAGCAGCATACCAATAATACCGGCCGAGAAGTTGTTAACCAGCATCTCGAAGCCGCTTTTGATTTTACCGTCAACCCAGCGGTCAAAACGCTTGATGCACCAGCCGCCTAACGGGCCTGCAATCATTGCGCCGAGGAACATTGGCATATCCGCACCAACGATAACCCCCATTACGGTGATTGCGCCGACCACACCACCACGATCACCACCAACCAGACGACCACCGGTAAAACCGATGAGCAATGGCAGAAGATACGTGATCATCGGGCCAACCAGTTTCGCTAATGTTTCATTAGGGATCCAGCCGGTAGGAATGAACAGAGCAGTAATGATACCCCAGGCGATAAATGCGCCGATGTTGGGCATTACCATGTTACTCAGGAAGCGACCAAAGTTTTGAACTTTGATCTTAACGTCTGGTGAAAACATAAAACGCACCCCTATTGATACGCGCTGACAATAGAGCGCGTGATATCAGTTAATTATCGGTGACGGTTATTTCGGTTTTTGTGCCACTGCTTTAAAAATCCGTCCGTCGAATTGCTGTCTGCGAGGCGGACTCTACCATGTGATTATAGGCCTCGCGTAGCCACCCCACAGCTCGTGACGCAGATCACACATACGGGACCCTTACCCCCTGCATTTTGGTGACTTCGATCACAAAAACAGTCTGTAACCGAGCTACACTGGCGATTATTTAAGCGCAACACCCCTCATAATGTGACTTAAGTCACTTTTTGTTAACGAGTCTTTATCATTAAAACGTGATATTCATCACAAATTATTTTTGGGCGGACTTGTGTATTTCGCTTAAAAAAAATTCAGACGTGTCTTAGGAAAGGAAAACTGAGTTTACAGAGGAAATGCTGAAAGAAAATTACAGGCGGGGGCGGAAAAACAAAACGGCGAACTGTCAGACAGCCCGCCGTGATGAAATCGTGTTTTACAGAGAAAATTACTTCCCGCCCTGCGCCTTCACAATGGCGGCCTGCAGTTCTTCAGCAGAAACGGCACCAGGCAGCACACTGGTGTTTTCAGCAGTTGCACCGCTGGTTGGCATCACCACGAAACCCGGGGTGCCGCTGAAGCCCAGCGTACGTGCCAGCTCATCGTTAGCGGCGATCGCTTCGTGTGTGGCTTTGCGCTGTGCATCGGTTGGCGCTGTCGCTTTGGCAGCTTTCACTGCACCGGCGATATCAGCATCTGTAAGCTTACCTTCATCATGACCCGTGCGGTAAATGCTGTTGTGATAATCGAAATACGCCTGGCTGCCTTTTTCTTTCCAGATGGCCATACCGGTTTCCGCAGCCGTGATGGAGGCTTTCCAGCGATCACCGAAGATTGGCCATTCTTTGAAGACGAAGCGCACGTTCGGGTTCGCTTTCACGGTCTGCTCAACCACCGGCGCCATGTGGCTACAATACAGGCACTGATAATCGAAGAATTCTACGAACGCGACTTTGGCATCTTTCGGACCATAGCTTGGGGTCGCCGGGTCGTTTACCAGCGTTTTGGCGTTTTCAAGCACGGCGCTCAGGGTTTGCTGTTGTTGCTGATCAGCCTGCTGTGCCTGCAATTTCTGGCTGACCTGCACCAGAATTTCCGGGTGCTGCAACATGTAATCCGCCGCAATTTTACCAATGGCTTCCTGCTGCGCCGGGGTGAAATCTGCGGTTGCGCTGTCGGCAGCAAAAGCCAGCGTCGGCGCCAGCACCAGAGAAGCCAACAGAGTCATCGTCTGACGTTTCATCAAAAATCCTTAAAGTGAAATACGGGGAAAATCGGACAGTTGCCTTCAAAAGTAGAGGAATTCAGCCGGATTTGCAGGCTAAAAATTGTCATTTTTTATAAATCTATGGGCAGGGTCCGGGGCAATAAAAAAGCCACGTACAAGATGACGTGGCTTTTTTGCAGATTTTAGTGTGGCTTAGTGGCTGAAATCGCCCTGCGCGACTTTTTGCGCCTGAAGCAATGTCTGCTGTTTGCCCACCAGATTAGACATCATGGTGTTGTACTGCGTAGCCTGTTGCTGCGTCGGGAACTGCACGCCGCCGTTAGCAAAGGCGACCTGAGTGCCTTGCTGTTGCAGGAAATCACCCACTGACACGATATCCTGCGTGAAGCTTTGCAGCGCAGGCACCAGCGGGGTCAACACGTTAGCAGGCTGGGTCACCACACTGTTGTATACCTGGCTATAAACGGCTTTCAGATCATCCGGCTGTTTCAGTGCAGCCATCGCGGTATCGGCTTTGACTTTCGAATCACGCAACTGGGCATTGAGCATGCTCAGCGTACTTTCCGCCTGTTGCAACGCGCTGCGCTGCGTCATGTAATCCTGCGGCGTACGCACCTGACCAATCGCGCTGACCACCGGTACCAGGCTACCTTCAACGGCACCTTTCATCTGGCGGGAGAATGACAGAATGATGCCGTAGTCATTCGCGTAATTACCAAAACGTTGTTTCTGATCTTCACTCAGCGACGGCAGATTTTGCCCGCTGCGCATGACGGTATTTTGCAAATAATCGATAAAGGCTTTGCGTTGTTCCGGTTCTTTATCGCCGCATGCAGTGAGCTGAAACACCACCAGCAGTGCGATAATCGGCGCCAGCCAGCGAGACAATACACCGCTTCTGATCCCTACAGCCATGAGTCCTGACTCCTGATTTCAATGTTCTTCTTCCGGCCAGTTCCCTGCCGATATGCGGCTTTCCATGCCAGGTATCAACCCAAAATACTTCCAGATGCGGGAAGGCAGCAAGCACGCGAATCCCTATGAACTTACATAAGTAAGTCATTCTGGCGCAGCCGCCACCTGCAATCTGAAGTATGACGGGTATAGGATAGAACATCTCAGGCAGATGTGATACTCACAAAACAAGTACGTTGAGTTATCGTTTCCAGGCCCCCTTCGCTTTTTTTGCGTACAACGCTTACCTGTCATTTCACTATGTGGCTTTATCTCCTGAATGAATAATAGAAATAAATCTTCATACCTATTTCTATTTATTCATATTTATTAACAAGCTGAGAATTAAAG
>NZ_JAFMOS010000581.1 GCF_019049755.1 Rahnella perminowiae | reverse complement strand
CAGCCTTCTTCTGCCCGTCTTTTAGCGGGTTTCATTACCGAGGCGGAATACTGACACGGTGCGTTCCAGATTCACCGCCTGCTCATCGAGCGAAGCCGCTGCACTGGCTGATTGCTGAACCAGTGCCGAGTTTTGCTGAGTCACGGTATCCATCTCTGCCACGGCCAGCGCAATCTGACTGATGCCGCGACTTTGCTCGTCAGACGCCGACGCAATCTCATGAATGATTTGCGTCACATGACGCACCGAGCCGACGATTTCTTCCATGGTGTCACCGGCTTTCGCCACCAGCTGCGAACCGTTATTGACATTAATCACCGATTTATCGATCAGCCCTTCAATCTCTTTCGCCGCCTGCCCGCTGCGCTGCGCCAGACTGCGCACTTCGCTGGCGACCACCGCAAAACCACGGCCCTGTTCCCCTGCCCGCGCCGCTTCAACCGCAGCGTTAAGCGCCAGAATATTAGTCTGGAAAGCGATGCTGTTGATGACAGTGGTAATTTCCGAAATCTGCTTCGAACTGACAGTGATCTCTTTCATCACACCCACGACATCCGCCACCAGTTTACCGCCCCGCGCCGCCGTGCTGGCAGCATCGGAAGCCAGCTGACTGGCCTGCGCGGCATTGTCGGCGTTCTGTTTCACCGTTGAGGTCAGTTGTTCCATGCTGGCCGCTGTTTGCCCAAGCGCCGCAGCCTGCTCTTCGGTACGGGCTGACAGGTCGATGTTGCCTGCGGCAATTTCACCCGAGGCACGGGTCACCTGCGTTACGCCCTCACGGATATCACCGATGATGCCGTGCAGATTCTGGTTCATGGTTTCAATTGCGCGGCTCAGTTGCCCCACTTCGTCAAAGCTGTGGCTGGTGGTGTGCGTCGAAAGATCACCGGCAGCGATACGTTGTGCAATTTGCAGCGTGTGACGCAACGGGAGCGTCAGCTGCCGGGTCATGCGCCATGAAATCAGCACACCAGTGACTATGGCTGCCACAATGATCACCAGCATTTCGGAAATGGTGCGCGATACTTCCTGGTGAAGACTGTTCATCTCATGATCGAGCAGCGTGTTAGACGCGGAGGTCAGTGCCAGCCCGGCTTCAGCCAACCGGGCGGTGATGTGTTTTGGATCACTGCCTGCCGGAGGATTCAGCGTCTGCTGCCAGCTTTCACGGTAGCGTTGAATATTTGCCGGCATAGTCTCTACCAGGCGCTGATCTTCCGGCTCCCAGGCATACGCCGCCACTTCTCCCAGGCGGGTTTCCAGTTTATCCAGCGCCTGGCGGTTTTCTTCAACAAATTTAGGGTCTTTGCTGGCCATATAGGAAAGCCGGGTAAATTTGGCATCGCTCAGCAGATCGTTAACGGTTTTGAGCAAAGTCGCTTTTTCAGCGCGTTGATTGATGCTGGTCAGATGGTAGATACCGGACACAGCAATAAAGGAGCCCAGAAGCAATACCAGCGCAAATCCTGCACCGAGCTTGTTAGCGATTGTGGCATGGCGAACCCGGCCAGTGATCCCTGAAAGTACATTCATTTACTTCTCCCTGATAACCAAAAAGGACTGATTCTTAAGTGGCAGCGCCACCGCAAAATGAGTGAATAACGGGAGAGTTATCGACCAGCGCTGTTCAACATTTATAGAGACATTAAAATATTTCTAATCAATAGCACGTCTGGCACAGGCAATAAAAAAGCCCCTTATTACAGGAGCTTGATCATTATTTCACGGCGGTATTATTGGTCAGTTAAAAATATAACATTAACAAAACTAACAAGTAACCTATTGTGATTAATTAATTTCCAGAATGCTTACCCACATCGGGCCTTTGCCCACAGGGTAAGTTTTCAGGGTGGTCAGCTGACCGTTTTGTGGATCGATTTTCGCCACTTCAATCGCGTCCGATTTCTGTCCTGCGGTAATCACATACCGGCCAGTGTGATCGATATTGAAACCGCGAGGCTGTGTCTGGGTAGTGTGATGCCCGACCAGCTCAAGCACGCTGCCATCTTCTGACACCGTCAGCACAGAAATCAGGCTGGCAGTCCGGTCTGAGGCGTAGAGGAATTTGCCATCCGGCGTGATGTGCAAATCAGCAGCCCAGCAGGTGCCGGTGAAATCAGCGGGCATAATCCCCAGCGTCTGCACCTGACGGTATTCGCCGCTGGTGACGTCTTTCTGGTACACGTCCACGCTGCTGTTCAGTTCATTTACACAGTAGGCAAAATGATGATTCGGGTGGAATGCCATATGACGCGGGCCCGCACCCGCTGCAGTTTTCAGCTCCGGCGCGGCGTGCGGCGTCGCTTCGCCGTTGGCACTGAAGTCGAACTGGCGGATGCGATCTTCTTTCAGCGCAGGGATCATCAGTACCTGATTGGTCGGGTCGATATTGGCGGAGTGCGGAGCCTGGATATTTTCCAGCACCTGTACAGGCGCAAGCGCGAGCCCTTTTTCATCCAGCGGATGAATGCTGACATTATTAAAACTGTAGGACGCGGAGAACACAAAACGTCCCTGAAGGTCGATCCCCAGATGCGTCGGACTGCCCGGCAATGGGGCCATCGCAGCTTCTTCCAGTTTACCTTCATGGTCAATGCGGTAGGTCAGCACACCAAACTCAGGGCGCACGCCAACATACAGACGATGGCCGTCAGGATGAATCACCATCGGCTGAACCTGTCCCGGAACTTCCACCGTTTGTAGCAGGCTCAGTTCACCCTTGTCTGCCAGACGAAAAGCGTGGATTTGCTGGCTCTCAGGGCTGGCAACGTAGACGACTTGCTTCATCACATCTCCTTATTAAGAATCAAATAGTTGTAATACCCAAAATAGTTCGAGTTGCAGGAAGACAAGCGCAGCCAACGTATCTGCAACTTGAAATATGCCGGGTATTAAAGCGTAGCTCAGGTTACCACGATACGGCGACCCCTTTGGTGCCGGATACGCAGTTTAATTAGCAGGCTAAAAAAGGTAACATGGCGATAATTTCCCCGATTCCCCCTCACTTACGATGGACTGCTCATGACTTATCGCATTATTGCGCTCGACCTCGACGGGACGCTGCTGGACCGCCAAAAACGTATCCTTCCTGAATCCCTTGCCGCGCTGGCAGATGCCCGTGCACAAGGGGTCAAAGTCGTCGTCGTGACCGGACGCCATCATGTGGCCATCCATCCCTTTTATCAGGCATTGCAGCTCGATACACCTGCTATCTGCTGTAACGGCACATATTTATATGATTATCAGGCACGTAAGGTTTTAACCTCCGATCCGCTGGATCCGGTCAAAGCCAAAAAAGTGATCGACTTGCTGGAATATCACGGCATCCACGGTCTGTTATATGTTGATGACGCCATGCTGTATCAGCAGCCGAGCGGCCACGTCAGCCGTTCCATTGCCTGGGGGCAAACCCTGCCGGAACATCAGCGTCCGAACATTATTCAGGTTAACAGCCTGCGCGAAGCCGCTGACAACGCACAGTCAGTCTGGAAATTTGCCACATCGCATCAGGATCTCGATACCCTGCACACCTTTGCCGCACAGGTAGAAAATGAGCTGGGTCTGGCCTGTGAATGGTCATGGCATGATCAGGTTGATGTTGCAAAAGGAGGCAACAGCAAAGGCCGCCGCTTGCAGGAATGGGTCGAATCTCAGGGCATGACCATGCAGGATGTGGTGGCGTTCGGTGATAACTACAACGACCTGAGCATGCTGGAAAATGTCGGTCTTGGCGTGGCGATGGGCAATGCAGATGATGCTATCAAAGAACGTGCGGCGCTGGTGATTGGTGACCACGAAACACCGGGAATCGCTGAGGTTATCCGCAACAAAGTGCTGAATTAACCGTTACCGGTGCACCTTCCTCTGCTACAGAGGAAGGTGTTTTTTGCAGGCTTATCCGTCAGTTTCCAATGTCTTATTCCTGACCGGCCGGACGGTACGGGGGATTAATCGCCTGTTTTCGTCATAATACCGGCTGGGCCAGATCACCGAAGGAGGTATATCCAGAGCCTGAGCGATGATCATTTCCCCTTTCGGCCACGGACGCGCCAGTGCATTGGCCAGTGTCGACGAACCTAAACCGGCTTGCCTTGAGAGCGCCGCCAGTGAGGTTCTTTTCTTACGTAATGCGGCAATAATATCCGCCGGATGCCAGTCATTTTCCATTTTTCATCCTTCTTCCTTTGTTGTTAGTTCAGCTAACTGAATTGTGAATTACACTGACACATAACAATGTCCAGTAACTCTAAACAACAATAATGTTAAGTGATGCTAAACATAACGTCAATACGGTTTCTATGGTTATTGATAATGATCCCACATCGACTGAAATCCGCGCGGGCAAAAGCCAGGCTTACGCAGGAAAAATTGGGTGTTTTGGCCGGAATAGATGAGAGCACGGCGCGTTCGCGTGTATCGCAATATGAAAACGGCACGTACAGCCCGAACTTTGACACCATGTGTCATTTTGCCCGCGTGCTTAACGTGCCGGAATGTTACTTTTATATTCTCGATGACGCGTTTGCCGAACAGGTTCTGGTGCTTTATGCCGCTTTTAATCCGTCAGAAAAGTAAGGCGCAGTACGCTTAACGATTAACTGACACGCTTTTGATCTGCGCATACAGCCATTGTCCTGCGCGGATCATCAGTTCGTCGCGCGCCCACGGCGTGATCCGCGCCCAGATGATATGATCGGCCATCGCCAGTTTGACCTCCACCTGATTTCCCAGATCCAGACATTCCAGCACTTTTGCCGGCAGAATGTTGCGGATACTGCTGTTGTTCGCCGTCGGTTGCAATACCAGAGAAACGTCCGTGGCATTCACGCGTATACGCAGCGCCGTGCCGGGTACTTCTTCGACTTTACTGATCCATAAACGCTGATCGCCAACCGCCAGCGCCGTCATTTCATAGCGCGGATGATGTTCAAGCACGCTGACATTCAGCACACTGCTTTGCTCTTCTTTGGGCAACCACGGACGCATCACATTGCTTGCCCACACCTCTTCCAACGTTCCCATGGCCAGCACCTTACCGCTGTCGAGTACCAGCACTTTTTCTGCCAGACGTAAAATCTCATCCAGACTGTGCGTCACATACAAAATCGGAATGCTGATTTCCTGCGCCAGACGCTCCAGGTAAGGCATCAGTTCGCGTTTACGCGGAATATCGAGCGCGGCCAGCGGCTCATCCATCAGCAAAATTTCCGGTGCTGTCAGCAGCGCCCGGCCGATTGCCACGCGCTGTTTCTCACCGCCGGACAGCGTAAGCGGGAAGCGATCCAGCAAAGGCGCGATGCCGAGCAAACGCACGATGTTATCGAATTGTCCGCGCATCGACGGCGCCATGCCATATTGCAGATTACCTTTCACGCGGTAATGCGGAAACAGGCGCGCATCCTGAAAAACATAGCCGATGCGACGTTTTTCGGGCGGCAGGAAAATGTTGTTTTGCCGGTCGGATAAAACGCGACCGTTCAACGTTATGCGGCCACTGTCAGGCCGGGTGAGGCCACCGATGGCATTAATGAGCGAGGTTTTCCCCGCACCTGACAAGCCGAAAATGGCCGTTATTCCCTGCGCCGGTAAGGTCTGCGTCACCTGTAATTTCAGGCTACCCAGCGTCTGGCTGAAATCGAGTTCAAGCATGTCAGCCTCCCAGCCGGATACGGCTGCGTTTTGCCAGCCAGTCAGAAATCAGCAGTGCAGCCAGAGACAGCAGGATCGCCAACACACACAGCCGCGCGGCAGCCCCTTCCGCACCCGGTGTTTCAATCAGGGTATACATTGCCAGAGGAATGGTACGGGTCTCACCCGGAATATTCGAAACGAAGGTGATGGTTGCGCCAAATTCGCCCAGCGAACGTGCAAACGCCAGCACTATGCCGACAATGACACCTGGTGTGGAAAGCGGCAGTGTGAGGGTGAAAAACACCCGCCACGGTGACGCGCCGAGCGTGCGGGCAGCAAGTTCAAGTTTAGGGTCAACGGCCTCCAGCGACTGGCGGATCGCACGCACCATCAACGGAAATGCTACCACCGCTGAGGCCAGCACCGCACCGTGCCAGCTAAAACTGAAGCTGAAACCAAACCATTCGTACAGTCGCTGGCCAATAAAACCACGACGCCCCATCACCACCAGCAACAGATAACCAATCACCACCGGCGGTAATACCAGGGGCAAATGAATAATGCTGTCGAGCAGGGATTTACCGGGGAAACGGCCACGGGCCAGAATCCACGCCATCAGAATACCAAGCGGCAGACTGCAAACAACGGCCAGGCTCGATACTTTCAGACTGAGAAGTACCGCCTGCCACTCATATTCACTCAACATCATGTCGGTTTCTTAATCCTGAATTTATGTGTCGCAGAGATGAAATATCGGCAAAAATGTCGAAGGCTTTAATACCCATCAAAGTATAGAGAATCGCACACGGGGAAAGAAACAGAGAGGAAAAGATAAAGCCTGCGCAGTGCGGGAAGGCCTTATCTGTTTTCAGCAACAGCGATGAACTCAGGCGCGAGGCGTGAAACCGTATTTATTGAAGATTTCAGCCGCTGCCGGCGTTTTCAGATAATCATAAAAACCGCTGACTGTCGCATTTTCGTGCCCCTTAACCATGGCCATCGGATACTCAACTGGCTTATGGCTCGATGCCGGGAAAACACCGACCACTTTGACTTTCTTACTGGCCACTGCGTCAGAACCATACACAATGCCCACCGGTGCCTCTTCACGTTCTACCAGCGCCATGGCCGCACGGACGTCGCTGGCGCGCGCCAGTTTAGGTTCCAGTGTGGTCCAGGCTCCCAGTTTTTGCAGCGCTTCTTTGGCATAAATCCCGGCCGGGACATGATCCGGGTCCCCCACCGCCAGGCGGCTGTCGCCCAACAGTTTGGTCCATTCAGTTTTCTCTGAGATGTCGACTTTGTTGATTTTGCTGCCGGCCGCCGAAATCAGCACCAGCTCGTTACCCAGCAACGTATAACGGGTGTTATCCACCATTTGCTGTTTGCTGATGGCATAATCCATCCACTGCTGATCGGCAGAAATAAACATATCTGCCGGAGCGCCTTGCTCTATCTGACGGGCCAGTGTGGAAGATGAGGCGAAAGATGAGACAACCTGCACGCCTTTTTCTTTCTGATACTGCGTTGCAATATCCTGCAATGCGTTGGTCAGTGATGCGGCGGCAAACACAGTGATTTTCTCTGCTGCCTGAGCCTGAACACCAAGTCCTGCTACCAGAACGGTCGCGGTGAATACTTTGCCCCATTGATATGTCATCGTTTTCCTTCGCCTTTGTGAAAAAATGTTTCGCTATGTAATCCTTAATATAACGCAGCAGGAAACGATGTCATGCATTTTTAGGAGCAAGGGGCGGATAACCTATGGTTTTTTGATCTGAACGATAAAAGGAAAACCCAAAAAAAAGAAAACCCGGCGCGATGGCCGGGTTCCGGAAAAAAGCTCATTAATCAGTAATGAGGCTTCTCACGGGATTCTTTAGAGTGACCCACGTGGGAGATGATATTGAATACTTCGCCAAGCCCCCAGATCAGGCCCAGGATCACAGCGATGAAAACCGGTACCATGACGGCAGCGAAAATCAAACTTTCTAATAATTCTAACATGATAGCCTCACTTAACTGGCTGAATCGCCCTGAGGCGATGTTGGACTTCGTACATGAAGCCAAAAACGAAAAATCAAACTGTTGCGGATAATAACAGCACGGGACGGTAATTACTTTAGCATTTCGCCAACTTGCCTGCCTGCTGGTTTAGCGGCGACAATAAGCCCTCATTCTCACAAGGAAGCTGCGATGCAAGCCGAAATTCTCTTAACCCTTAAACTTCAGCAACGTTTGTTTGCCGATCCGCGCCGCATTGAATTACTGCGGCAGGTGCGCCAGACCGGTTCAATCAGTCAGGGGGCCAGGCTCGCGAACATCAGTTACAAAAGTGCCTGGGATGCCATCAATGAAATGAATCAGCTTGCCGATCAGACGCTGGTCGATCGCAGCACCGGTGGCAAAGGCGGGGGTGGCGCAGTGCTGACGGCATACGGCGAGCGTCTGATCCAGCTTTATGAATTACTGGCACAAATTCAGCAAAAAGCCTTCGACGTGCTGAAAGAAGATTCGCTCCCTCTCGACAGTTTGCTGGCGGCTATTTCACGTTTCTCCCTGCAAACCAGTGCGCGCAACCAGTTCTTCGGCAATGTCATTGAGCGCGGGTACAGCATCGTTCAGCAGCATATTGATGTCCTGCTGGCTGATGGCAAAACAAGGATCCGCGCAGCGGTCACTGAACAAAGCGCCGACCGTCTGGCGTTAACGCCCGGTAAAGAAGTCCTGGTGCTGATCAAAGCGCCGTGGATCACGCTGAGCATGCAGGCTGATCACCCGCATAACGCCTTGCAGGGCGATATCACCCACATCCAGCGCGGTGAAAACAGCAGCGAAGTGCTGATGAAGCTCCCGGGCAGTGAAATATTATGTGCGACAGTGCCAAATGCCGAAGCCGACAAACTGACCCTGAAAACCGGCCAGAGCGTTTTCGCACAATTTGATGACGACAAAGTAATCCTTGCCACCTTGTGCTAAAAAAATAAGTTAATCAGGATCTTGCAAAATCAGCGTTTTCATTTTGCAGATTTGTCAATTGACTTGCGAAGATGCAGCGCTTATCCCTTGTTTTATAATCATTTGAAAATGAGAGATTAAATATGTCGTCGTTGCATATCTCGCAAGGCGTTTTCCGCCTCAGCGATACCCGGACCCTCACACTTTCTGATCTCACTGTTCGTCAGACAGACAGTTGGGCGTTTGTCGGCTCCAATGGCAGCGGAAAATCCGCACTGGCACGTGCGCTGGCAGGCGATTTAACCCTGCTGAAAGGCACCCGGAAAAACAGTTTCCCGCATATCGTTCGCCTTTCATTCGAGCAATTACAAAAGCTGGTCGCCGATGAATGGCAGCGTAACAACACTGATTTACTGAGTGAAGGTGAAGACGATACCGGCCGCACTACTGCTGAAATTATTCAGGATGAAGTGCGTGATCCGGCCCGCTGTGCGGCCCTTGCCGCACAGTTTGGTATTGAGAAATTGCTTGACCGTCGCTTCAAATATTTATCGACCGGCGAAACGCGCAAAACCCTGCTGTGTCAGGTGCTGATGCAAAAACCCGATTTGCTGGTGCTGGATGAGCCGTTCGACGGCCTCGACGTCAACGCCCGCGCCCAGCTGGCACAGTTGCTGGAAACCTTATCCGGCGAAGGCCAGACGATGGTGCTGGTGCTTAACCGCTTTGACGACATTCCTGCGTTTGTGAAAAATGTCGGCGTGCTGGCTGACTGCACGCTGGCCTCTGTAGGGCCGCGAGAACAGGTGATGGCTGATGCGCTGGTTGCCCAACTGGCACACAGTGAAAGCCTGAACGGTATGGCCGTGCCGGAAGCAGAAGATCCCACCGCACGTATCAGCCCGCCTGCCGGCAGTCCGTTAATCGTGCTGCGTGACGGCGTAGTGCAGTACAACGACCAGCCGATTTTGCACCATCTGAGCTGGCAGGTGGATCACGGCCAGCACTGGCAGATCACCGGCCAGAACGGTGCAGGAAAATCCACCTTACTGAGCCTTATCACCGGCGATCACGCACAGGGCTACAGCAATGACCTGACGCTGTTCGGCCGCCGTCGCGGCAGCGGTGAAACCATCTGGGACATCAAGCGTCATATTGGCTATGTCAGCAGCAGCCTGCATCTGGATTACCGCGTCAGCACCAGCGTGCGCAATGTTATTACTTCCGGCTTCTTCGATTCGATCGGTATTTATCAGGCGGTATCCGACCGGCAGAAATTACTCACCTCCCAATGGCTGGAATTGCTCGGGCTGGAAGGTGATGCCGGTGATACCCCGTTCCACAGTTTATCCTGGGGACAACAGCGTCTGGCGCTGATTGCCCGCGCACTGGTCAAGCATCCGGCGCTGTTAATTCTTGATGAACCGTTACAGGGGCTGGATCCGATCAACCGCCAGCTGGTGCGCCGCTTTGTCGATATCCTGATCGGCGAAGGTGAAACTCAGTTGCTGTTTGTTTCGCATCATGCGGAAGATGCGCCGCAATGCATTACCCATCGTCTGAGCTTTATTCCTGACGGTGAAATCTACCGTTATCAGATTGACATACTGTAACGTTATTTCGCTTCCTCTTTGCGGGGATCATCAGTGCAGTCACTACGCCCGCCAGCGCCAGTGCCGCCAGCAATGAATACCCGTTTTCAATGCCCTGCTGGCCGGGATTATTTTTCAGCAACAGTGTGAGCAGTGCCAGCATCACCAGGGCGCTGCTTACCCGAACCCAACCTCCCAGACGGGATGCATAATGATATTCATCACCGGTGAGCTGATCCCTTTCTGTTGCGGCGGCCTGACGGGCTATGCCCGCGCCGAATCCGGTCAGTAACATACCCGGCAGCAGCACCAGCCCGAAAGCAGGCATTATTGCCATCACCCCCAGCCCGCACGCCGCAATCATAAAACCCCACAGCAAGAGGCTGGCAGAGGTGACATTCCGCCCGAGTTTTTCGCCGAACGCTTTGCCCGACACCATCATCAGCAATAAGGTAACAAAGCAGAGAATAATGCCCGGCCCGCCGAATCCGTAAATCTGATACATCGTCACCGCCAGCAGGAACCACGCAGCACAGGTGACTGCCGTAACGAAAATACCGGTCCAAAAACTTATTTGCAGGGGCAACGAGGCCCGCAAATGACGCGGCATCAGGGGTTGAGGGTGGTAACGCTCGCTGATGATAAACAACACAAAAAACAGTGCGGCGGCTCCCGCCAGCGCGTGGGACAGCGGTGTATCCAGCCCGTTAAAGCCGACATTCAGCAGCGTCAGCACCAGGTGCAGCACAAACAATATGCCCGATGCTGGTGACAACCACCGCGCAGGTGATTTTTTGGCGTTCATAACAGTTCCTTTATCAGCATTCCGCAGTACAAAAGATGAATCTTATTCATCCATATCATGTTGATAAAAGAGCTTACACCGCCTAATTTAGATGATTCAACGTCATAGATTTCAGCCATGGATGAAAATAACTCATCATGAAGAAGATTCGTTTACCGCCTCTCGGTTCGCTCAAAGCATTTGATGCGGTGGCGCAGCAGAAGAGTTTCAAACGCGCGGCAGAAGATATCGGCGTGACAGCCACTGCTATCAGCCATCAGATCCGTGTGCTTGAAGAGTCATTGGGCACGGCAGTGTTTGAGCGCAGCGCCCGTGAGGTCAGGCTTACCGCCGCGGGGCAAATCCTGCGCCACGCCACGCAGCAGGCATTTGCCGGATTACAGGCAGCCGTCGAAGAAATTCATCACGCCGCGTTGCCTGCGGCGCTGACACTGACCACGACATCCAATTTCCTGACACACTGGCTGGTACCGCGGCTGGCGGATTTAAAAGCCGCTGCGCCCGAGATGGATTTACGCTTACATACCGGCATTGAGCTGGTGGATTTAACCCGTAATACCGTGGATGTAGCGATCCGTTACAGCGAATCCGCCGGTGAGAATCTTGATTCGAGGCTGCTTTATCACGACACTTTTGTGCTGGTTGCCAGTCCTGCGCTGGCGTTGAAAACGATGGAGGATCTGACGACAGTAACGTTGTTTCATGTGGAAAATCGTCATATTCCTCGCCCCTCTCCCGACTGGGAGAACTGGCAAAAACACTTCGGTCCGGCGCAATTAAACACCGACAGTGGCCTGCGTTTTACGGATGAAACCCATGCTATTCAGGCGGCGATTGCCGGTCAGGGTGTGGCGATTGTCAGCAGTTTGCTGGCGCATGACTTCATTGAAAAAGGCATCCTGACCACCCCGTTCCCTCAATACCTGCCCGGCGCAAACTATTATCTGGTGACCACCAAAGAGAAAGCACTGCGCGAAGATATCGTGACACTCCGCCGCTGGTTAGTGGACAAAATGTCGGCATTTCCCCCGGCTGGAGTCTGAAAATGAGTCCGAAAAGCTGATTCACCCCCCGGATAAATTTTAGTGTAACCGATTACACAACCCATCCTTTCTGGCTTATCACCGGTTGCCGAAGGCTTTGCGTACCGCACGCCGCACCTGTTGAGTCACGTTGAAAGGTGGTAAACTGTTTGTGTAAGCGATTCCATTTTATTGGGGATGGATCACCTTTTTCAGCCTTGCAGCGTGATATCGTTGCATCCAGATAATCATCGGGGAGCTATTATGTACGTCTTAGTCACAGGTGGTAGCGGTTACATCGGCAGTCATACTTGCGTGCAATTGATTGATGCAGGCTATACACCCATCATTCTTGATAATCTTCACAACAGCAAAGTGAGTGTACTGGAACGTATCCATACCCTGACCGGCAAAACGCCGCTGTTCTACGAAGGTGATATTCGCGACCGCGCCCTTCTCGATAAAATTTTCAGTGAAAATCCTGTTCATTCCGTTATTCATTTCGCCGGCTGGAAAGCCGTGGGCGAATCCGTGGCAAAACCGCTGGCGTATTACGACAACAACGTCACCGGTACGTTGGTGCTGGTTGAAGCCATGCGTGCCGCCGGCGTAAAAAACCTGATATTCAGTTCTTCCGCCACCGTGTATGGCGATCAGCCAAAAACGCCGTATGTCGAAGATTTTCCGACCGGTAATCCTTCCAGTCCGTACGGCCGCAGCAAACTGATGGTCGAGCAAATTCTGGAAGATGTGCAGCGTGCTGAGCCTGAATGGAGCATCACGCTGCTGCGTTACTTCAACCCGGTCGGTGCTCATCCGTCTGGCCTGATGGGGGAAGATCCACAAGGTGTACCGAATAATCTGATGCCATTTATCGCGCAGGTGGCAGTAGGTCGTCGTGAGTCCGTCGCCATTTTCGGCAACGATTATCCGACACCGGACGGCACCGGCGTACGTGATTACATTCATGTTGTCGACCTGGCAGACGGACATCTGGCCGCGATGAAAACGCTGCACAACAAAGCGGGCGTACATGTTTATAACCTGGGCGCCGGCTTCGGTCACAGTGTGCTGGATGTGGTTAACGCCTTCAGCAAAGCCTGCGGCAAACCGGTGAATTACAAGTTTGCACCACGTCGTGATGGCGACTTACCGGCGTATTGGGCAGATCCGACCAAAGCAGCGAAAGAGCTGAACTGGAAAGTCACCCGCACGCTCGAAGACATGGCCAACGATACCTGGCTATGGCAGTCGAAAAACCCGCAAGGCTATCCGGATTAAGGAGGACTGAGGAAAGTTTATGACCACGTTTAACCCGATTGATCACCCGCATCGTCGCTACAATCCACTGACCGATCAGTGGATTTTAGTCAGCCCGCATCGTGCCAAGCGTCCGTGGCAGGGTCAGCAGGAAGCCGTTTCTCAGGAAACACTGCCTGCGCATGACCCGGACTGCTTTCTCTGTCCGGGCAATACCCGCGTAACAGGCGATGTGAATCCGAAATACACCGGCACGTTTGTGTTCACCAATGATTATGCCGCGCTGATGCCGGATACGCCTTTTGCGCCGGAAAGCGACGATCCGCTGATGCGCGTTCAGAGCGCACGCGGTACCAGCCGGGTGATCTGTTTCTCGCCGGATCACAGTAAAACTCTGCCGCAACTCTCAGTTGAAGCGTTGACGGAGATCGTCAGAACCTGGCAGGAACAAAGTGCGGATCTGGCAAAAACGTATCCGTGGGTGCAGGTTTTCGAAAACAAAGGCGCGGCAATGGGGTGCTCTAACCCGCATCCGCACGGCCAGATCTGGGCCAACAGCTTCCTGCCTAACGAAGCCGAACGTGAAGACCGTCTGCAACGTGCCTATCTGGAACAACAAGGTTCGCCGATGCTGGTCGATTACGTGCAGCGCGAACTGGCCGACGGCAGCCGTACGGTGGTTGAAACCGAACACTGGCTGGCAGTAGTGCCTTATTGGGCCGCATGGCCCTTCGAAACCTTGTTGCTGCCGAAAGTCCACGTCAAACGCATTACTGAGCTTAATGATGCACAACGCAGCGATCTGGCTCTGGCGCTGAAAAAGCTGACCAGCCGCTACGACAATTTGTTCCGGTGCTCTTTCCCGTATTCGATGGGCTGGCACGGTGCGCCATTTACCGAAGGCGACAACGAACACTGGCAACTGCACGCGCATTTCTATCCGCCGTTGCTGCGTTCAGCCACGGTGCGCAAATTTATGGTCGGCTACGAAATGCTGGCTGAAACCCAACGCGACCTGACAGCGGAACAAGCCGCAGAGCGTCTGCGGGCGGTGAGTGATGTTCATTATCGTGAGGCCGGAGAAAAAGAATGAAACTGAAGACCAAAACCCTGGAAATCTTTGCCGATAAATTTGGCTACCCTGCGACCATTACCATCAAAGCGCCGGGGCGCGTGAATCTGATTGGCGAACATACCGATTACAACGATGGCTTCGTGCTGCCGTGCGCGATCGATTATGAAACAGTGATCGCCTGCGCGCAGCGCAATGACCGTACGATCCATGTGATCGCCGCCGATTACGATAACGACGAAGACAGCTTCTCACTCGACGAACCGATTGTGCACACCGATGCACACCCCTGGGCCAATTACGTGCGTGGCGTGATCAAGCATCTGATGTTGCGTAACAAAGATTTCTCCGGTGCGGATATGGTGATCAGCGGCAACGTGCCACAGGGCGCGGGCCTGAGCTCTTCAGCTTCGCTGGAAGTCGCGGTCGGCCAGGCACTGAAGTCATTATATGACTTGCCGCTGGACGGCGTAGCACTGGCACTGAACGGTCAGGAAGCGGAGAACCAGTTTGTCGGCTGTAACTGCGGCATTATGGATCAGCTGATTTCTGCACTCGGCAAGGAAAATCATTCCCTGCTGATTGACTGCCGTTCACTGGATACCCGTGCGGTGTCTATGCCGGAAAACGCGGCGGTGGTGATTATCAACTCCAACGTGAAACGCGGCCTGGTTGACAGTGAATACAACGCCCGTCGCGAGCAATGCGAAGTGGCGGCACGTTTCTTCGGTGTGAAAGCGCTGCGTGATGTTGACCCTGCCCTGTTCTTCTCCATTCAGGATGAGCTGGATCCGGTCGTGGCCCGCCGTGCGCGTCATGTGATTACCGAAAACGACCGTACACTGGCAGCGGCTGATGCACTGGCCAGCGGCGACCTGAAACGTATGGGCGAACTGATGGCGGAATCTCACGCCTCAATGCGCGATGACTTTGAAATCACCGTGCCGCAAATCGATAAGCTGGTGGAAATCGTCAAAGAAGTGATTGGCGATAAAGGTGGTGTGCGTATGACCGGCGGTGGTTTCGGCGGTTGTATCGTGGCGCTGGTTCCTGAGGACATGGTGGAAAAAGTCCGTCATGCCGTTGAACAGCAATATCATGCGCACAGCGGTCTGAAAGAGACCTTCTATGTTTGCACCGCTTCACAAGGAGCAGGCATATGCTAAAACCTGAAAACACACAGCTGGCGCCCGATGGTCAGCCGTTTGAACAGGTTACGCTACAGAATGCAGCGGGTGCCACCGCAACGTTCATGGACTGGGGCGCGACCTGGTTATCCTTCACCCTGCCGCTGACGGATGGCTCCACGCGTGAACTGCTGCTCGGTTGCCAGTCGCCGCAGGAATACATGAACCAGAGCGCGTATCTGGGCGCGACCGTCGGACGTTACGCTAACCGTATCGCCCGCTCGCAGTTTGAAATTGACGGCAAAGCGCATCTGGTAGTCGCCAATCAGGGTGTTCACCAGTTGCACGGCGGGCCGGAAGGCTTCCATGCGCGTCGCTGGATCATTCTGGAACAGACCGCGCAGAAGCTGACGTTTCAACTGTTTTCTGTCGACGGCGATCAGGGTTATCCGGGCAACATGACAGCGAAAGTGTATTACCAGCTGACCGACGATAACCGGCTGGAAATCCGTTACGAAGCGACGGTTGACAAACTGTGTCCGGTCAATCTGACCAATCATGCCTATTTCAACCTCGACGGTGAAGGGACTGATGCGCGTCAGCACAAGCTGCAGCTGTTTGCTGATCGCTTCCTGCCGGTCGACAGCGATGGCATTCCTTGTGCGGATCCGGTCCCGGTTGAAAACACCGGCATGAATTTTAATGCCGCCAAAACGCTGGCGAAAGATTTCCTCGCCGACCGTGACCAGCAACGCGTGAAAGGGTATGACCACGCTTATCTGCTTAACCGCACCTGCAATACCGGCAGCAATCCGGCGGCGCATTTGTGGTCTGCTGATGGCAAAGTCAAAATGACGATGTTTACGTCTGCGCCAGCAGTGCAGCTTTACAGCGGCAATTTCCTGGGCGGAACCCCTAACCGTAGCGGCGGCGAATACGCCAGCTACAGCGGTGTCGCGCTGGAAAGTGAGTTCCTGCCGGACAGCCCGAATCATGCCACCTGGCCGCAGCCGAGCTGTTGGGTTAAACCAGGTCAGATCTACAAATCTTCGACGACGTATCAGTTCTTTGCACTGTAATGTCTCACGACAGGGTCGCCCGGCCCTGTCTTCATTCCTTCCTGCTTCTGCGAATTTGTGACTCACGGCGCATCTGTATCAGCACATTTTAAGCTAAAGGCTCTTCCCCCATCTACGCTTAGAGAGTGTCCTGCCGAAAGGACGATTAATAAGGAGTTCGATATGCGTTTACCTGTTGTGTTATCCCTGCTGGCAACGCTGTGCGCGGCGGGTTCCGCTATTGCGGCTGATCCTGTTAAAGTTCCTTCCCCTGCTCAGACTGAGCAACGCCAAAAGATGACCGACTGTAATCAGCAGGCCACTACCCAGTCACTCAAAGGCGATGACCGCAAAAAATTCATGAGTCAGTGCCTCAAAGCGGAAACCAAACCGGCTATGGCAAAAATGACGCCTCAGCAGGAGAAAATGAAAACCTGTAACGCAGACGCCGCCAAAAAAGAACTTAAAGGCGATGCACGTAAGACTTTCATGAGTACCTGCCTGAAAAAAGCCAGCTGATCGCTGACTTTTTACACAAAACGCGCTGTCCGGGAGACCGTACGCGCGTTTTGTTTTACATCGCCGCAGCAAATTCGTTATGTTTAATACAAACGGCGTCCCGCAGAGACTTCCTGAGGAAGTTTCAGATTGCTGTCGGGGAGGCCAAGCCTCTATAATGATAACCGTTATCATTGAAAATTCAGTTAACTGAGGAGTTTAGCTATGGCTGTAACCAAGCTGGTGCTGGTAAGACACGGTGAAAGTGAGTGGAACAAAGAAAACCGTTTTACCGGTTGGCATGATGTTGAACTGTCCGATAAGGGTCGCACTGAAGCAAAAGCTGCAGGTCAGTTGCTTAAAGACGAAGGCTTCCAATTCGATTTTGCTTACACCTCTGTGCTGAAACGTGCCATCCACACGCTGTGGAGCGTTTTGGACGAACTGAACCAGCCATGGCTGCCGGTTGAGAAATCCTGGAAACTGAACGAACGCCATTACGGCGCATTGCAAGGTCTGGATAAAGCAGAAACTGCACAGAAATACGGTGACGAGCAAGTTAAACAATGGCGTCGTGGTTTTGCTGTCACGCCACCAGAACTGGATCGCGCTGATGAACGTTTCCCGGGCCACGATCCGCGTTACGCTAAACTGACTGAGGCAGAACTGCCAACCACAGAGAGCCTGGCGCTGACCATCGAACGCGTCATCCCTTACTGGACTGAGGTCATCAAACCACGTATCGCCAGCGGAGAGCGCGTCATCATCGCCGCACACGGTAACTCCCTGCGTGCACTGGTTAAATATCTCGATAACCTGAGCGAAGACGAAATTCTGGAACTGAACATCCCTACCGGTGTTCCGCTGGTTTACGAATTCGACGAAAACTACAAACCAATCAAACGTTACTATCTGGGTAATGCCGACGAGATCGCAGCGAAAGCCGCGGCCGTAGCAAACCAGGGTAAAGCGAAGTAATTTCGCGTTTTCTGCGTGAAGCACGATGATTGATAAGGCATGCGAAAGCGTGCCTTTTTTGTATCCCCGACCCGCAAGGAAAAATATTTATGCCAGTCAGACGTGCAACACCCGATGAAGCAGAAGCGCTGTGGAACATACGTAATCAGGCTATCCGTCACGGGTGTAAAAACGCTTATGATGCACAGATTGTGATGGCATGGACACCCGATGAGATGCCTGCCGGATACCGCAAAGCCATTATTGATAATCCTTTTTTTGTCGCACAGACACAGGGGCTGAGCACACCGGCGGCAACAGGATTCCTTGATCTGAAAAATGGCAGTGTTGAAGCGATTTTTACATTGCCAGAATTTGAAGGGAAAGGCCTCGCTACGCAAATTCTTGCTGCCATAAAAGCAGAAGCGAAATCACGCGGTTTCACAGCACTTACGCTGGCTTCTACGCCGAATGCGTTTGAATTTTATAAGAGGAACGGATTCAGTCTGGTAAAAGAGAGCCTCTACCGCTCTGAGATGGCGGATGCTGATTTGCGTTGTATGGAGATGCGCTGCGAATTGTAGGGGATATTCAGGCAATAAAAAGCCCCGCTAAAAGCAGGGCTCAGACAAGTATTCCAGCAGGTGACATTAACCGCGGCGTGCTTTGACCGCGCCCGCCAGGCTGCGCAGCAGCACTTCGGTGTCTTCCCAGCCTATACAGGCATCGGTCACGCTCTGACCATAAACCAGAGGCTCGCCGCTGTCGAGGCTCTGATTCCCTTCCACCAGATGGCTTTCTACCATCACGCCCATCACCGACTGCTCACCGCCGGCAATCTGACCACAGACGTCTTCACACACTTCCATTTGTTTTTTGAATTGCTTACTGCTGTTAGCGTGGCTGAAGTCGATCATGATACGCGCTGGCAGGCCGCCTTTTTTCAGGCCTTCTTTCACTTCCTGCACATCCTGAGCGCTGTAGTTTGGCTTTTTGCCACCGCGCAGAATGATATGACAATCATTATTTCCGCTGGTATTAACGATAGCGGAATGCCCCCATTTGGTCACAGACAGGAAACAGTGTGGCGCGCCAGCTGCATTGATGGCGTCGATCGCCACTTTAATGGTGCCATCTGTGCCGTTTTTGAAACCGACCGGGCAGGATAAACCGGAAGATAACTCGCGGTGAACCTGAGATTCAGTGGTACGTGCGCCGATAGCCCCCCAGCTCATCAAATCCGCCAGATATTGTGGCGTGATCATATCCAGGAATTCGCCAGCGGCCGGTAAACCCGTGTCGTTAATATCCAGTAACAGTTTGCGGGCAATGCGCAAACCCTCGTTAATCTGATAGCTGTTATTCATATGCGGGTCGTTAATCAGCCCTTTCCAGCCCACTGTAGTACGTGGTTTTTCGAAATAAACACGCATCACCACTTCCAGTTCGCCTTGCAATTCTTCACGCATTGTCAGCAGGCGGGTGGCGTATTCTTTCGCGGCTTTCGGATCATTGATCGAGCAAGGGCCAATGACGACCAGCAAACGGTCATCGTTTCCTTTCAGTATCTTATGGATCGCATTACGGGCCTGAGAAACTGTTTTGGCCGCTTTGTCAGTGGCAGGAAATTTTTCGAGCAGGGCAACCGGAGGTAAAAGTTCTTTGATTTCTTTAATGCGTAAATCGTCGTTTTGATAATTCATAACTGTTCCATTCGGGTGTTCATAAGAGACAAAGCGAAACGCTGACCGCGTTCAATCTAGCCGTATTGAGTCCCGGTGTAAACCTGCTTTTACACTTACGATTAGTCTCATTTTGATTTAGGACATAATTTCTTTAGCTAGGCTTTTACCAGACACATGAAAAACGACTACGGACCTTTCTCGAAAAAATGGAGATGACATTATGAAAAAGCTCGCAATCATGTTACTGACCACAACCATGGCGCTGACCACCGGTGCTGCTTACGCAGCCGGCGAGTCCTCGGCAAGCGACAACAATGGTCAGGCTAATCAGTCTGGCTCGCCGGGTTCGGTACAGAAAATTGCGCCAAAAAGCGTGAACAATGATCAGATTAACACGACCAATAAACCCGTGAATGAAACGACTACTCAAACGGATGGCACCACCCATCACATGAGTAAAGATAAAGAGCATAAGAAAACGATGTGCAAAGATGGCCGTTGTCCGAATCAGACCCCGGATACACCTTCTTCAAAAGCAACCGGTAACTAATTCCGTCACGTTTGCTCACCTGCTCATACAGGAGGGACTTTGCTTCCTCCTGCTTCCCTGAATTCCCCTTCTTGCAACACCTTAGGTTTACGCTATTGTGATTGTCTCGGTTCATCATTTTTGTGAATATAACTATGCCTTCTTCCCTGTTGCCACAGGATAAAAATAGCCGCCGTTTGTTGCTGGCTTTCCTTGTTACTGTAATTTTTATGGTAGCCGAAGTGATTGGCGGGCTGGTCTCTGGCTCTCTGGCGCTTCTGGCCGATGCCGGGCACATGCTGACTGACGCAGCCGCGTTACTTGTTGCCTTGCTTGCCGTACGTTTTGCGAAACGTAAGCCTAACAGCCGTCATACTTTTGGCTATTTGCGCCTGACCACCATGGCGGCCTTCGTGAATGCCGCTGCGCTGCTGGTGATTGTCGTTCTGATTGTCTGGGAAGCCATCGCCCGGTTCTTTAATCCGCAGCCCGTAATGGGCACCACTATGCTGGTGATCGCCATTGCCGGTCTGTTCGCCAATATTCTGGCCTTCTGGCTGCTGCATCAGGGGCAGGAAAAGGCCAACATCAATGTGCGTGCCGCCGCGCTGCACGTTTTGGGTGACTTGCTGGGATCGATTGGAGCGGTCGCTGCGGCGCTCATCATCATGTATACCGGCTGGACGCCTGTGGATCCGCTTTTATCAGTGCTGGTTTCCTGCCTGGTGTTAAATAATGCCTGGCGGTTGCTGCGGGAAAGTTTTCATGAATTACTGGAAGGCACACCGGAAGAGATCGATATCGATAAACTGCGACGGGATTTGTCACTGAGTATCCCGGAAGTGCGCAACGTGCATCACGTTCACGTCTGGCAAATTGGTGAACAGCGACTGATGACCGTGCATGTACACGTGGTTCCACCGCACGATCACGACGCACTGCTTTACCGCATTCAGCATCATTTGCTGGAGAAATGCCGCATCGGCCATGCCACGATACAAATGGAATATGGCCAGTGTGAAACTCCGGATTGTGAGATGAATGAAATGCCGTTAACCCGTGCCGGGCACGATCATCATGGACATAGCCATGCACATCATCATCACTGATCCTCAGAGAAGAACCCGAAAATAAAACGCCTCTGTGATAGAGGCGTTTTTCCAGGAAGATGAAATCAGGCCGGTTGCAAAGGCCGTGAACCGTTTTGCTTTGCACTTTTGATCCACAGCCACGAACCGTTCAGCGCAATCAAGGTCAGAAGCACATATTCGAGTGCCATCGCATAAACGCCCTGATAAGCAAAAATCGCGACGCTGATGACATCAATGATGACCCACAGCAGCCAGTTTTCAACATACTTTCGGGTCATCAGCAACATTGCCACAATCGACAGCACCATCATTGATGAATCCCAGAACGGGAAGGCATCAGGTTGCAGTTCAGGCACCTGCACATTGAGCCCCAGCGCCTGCATCAGGTTTACCGCCAACAGTGTCAGGGCGGCAAAAACGCGGTCGATGTTAAAGGTCATCAGCAGAATGCCTGCGACACATACAACGCCCCATATCAGCGCTTTGCCACGTGGCAACCAGCGGATCTGCAATTGTGCTTCCTGGTCCGCTGTCTGGCGGCTCCAGGCATACCAGCCGTAGATATTGGCGGCAAAGAAGAAGATTTGCAGCAACAGGCTGGCGTAAAGCTGGATCTGGAAGAAGATGATCGCAAACAACGTGACGTTGATCAGACCGAAAGGATAGTTGATCAGCTTTTCTTTACTGGCGTACCAGATGCAGAGCAACCCAAAAATGGTGCCTACAGCTTCAATCCACGACAGGTCATATCCCCCCTTTCCAAGCGGAATATGAACCAGAATATTACTGGTACTGAAAAAATCCATCATCTCATCCTTTCCTTTTATTGATGCTCATAAATCATTATCAGCCATGAAAATGCTTACAACGCTTTAGCCTGTGTTCTTAATCTCAGTTGGGCGGCAAAATCCAGCATGCGGTTGAGCGGGATCAGAGATTTTACACGCAGCGCCTCGTCTACCTCGATAGCATGTTCCGTGCCACCGTGTTCCAGCCCTTGGGCAATCGCTTTCAGACCGTTCATCGCCATCCACGGGCAATGCGCGCAGGTACGACAACTTGCACCCTCACCTGCCGTCGGCGCCTCAAACAATTCTTTGTCCGGGCACGCCTGTTGCATTTTGTAAAAAATACCGCGGTCCGTGGCGACGATAAGTTGCTGCTGGGGCAATGTTTTTGCCGCCAGAATGAGCTGACTGGTAGAACCGACCGCATCAGCCATATCAACGATCGCCTGAGGAGACTCAGGGTGCACCAGAACAGCGGCGTTCGGGTATAGACCTTTCATTCGGGTCAGGGCCTGCGTTTTAAACTCGTCATGGACGATACAGGCGCCCTGCCAGCACAATACATCTGCCCCCGTCTGCTTACGGACGTAATTTCCGAGGTGACGGTCCGGTGCCCAGATTATTTTTTCGCCCAGACTGTCAAGATGTTCAATCAGCTCAACCGCAATGCTTGAGGTAACAACCCAGTCTGCTCTGGCTTTTACTGCTGCTGAGGTATTAGCGTAGACCACTACTGTGCGGTCGGGGTGCTGGTCGCAGAAATCTGAGAAAGCCTGTTCAGGACAGCCCAGATCCAATGAACATTCAGCATTGAGTGTTGGCATCAGCACAGTTTTTTCCGGGCTGAGGATTTTAGCCGTTTCTCCCATGAAGCGTACACCGGCGACGAGCAACGTGGAAGCTGGATGCTGGCTGCCAAAGCGCGCCATTTCCAGAGAGTCGGCGACAATGCCGCCGGTTTCTTCGGCAAGCGCCTGAATTTCAGGATCAGTGTAATAATGCGCCACCATCACCGCATCACGTTCCCTGAGCAGTTTTCTGATCTTCTCTTTGTAGAAGGTCTTTTCATCTGCGGTCAGCACGGCGGGTTTCGGTGGGAAAGGATAAACCGCCGCATTCAGATCCAATGTTTCGCTCATACTCGTCATCTCATTCAGTCAGACAATTTGCCCGGATAGCCAAAAGCCACCATGATCCCATCCCGGAATCATTAGTTTTGTATGCTAAACAAAATACCGCAAAAAATAGGGAAAGTCGTCCATATAATAGACGC